>JBBUCK010000112.1:4588-6367 GCA_038057845.1 Patescibacteria group bacterium | reverse complement strand
GTAAAACCTCAAGAGGTAGGAGGGGATTGGAAAGTTGGAGAAACAGCAGAAACGCTTCTTAGGGACACATCTCGTCCGCAGGAAAAACGTTCATGGATAAAAATTCTTTTTATTACCGCGGCCATCTTCTTCCTCCTCTCCGTAGCAACTGCTGTTTACATGTTCTATGGCGGCTCTAGTGTCGTTTCCTCAAAAAACGTTGATATTTCAGTCATTGGCCCTATTTCAGTGCCCGGAGGAGATGATCTTGTCTTAGATATTGTTGTACATAATAAAAATAATGTTTCTCTTGAATCAGCAAGTCTTCTTGTAGAATATCCACTCGGCACACGCGTATCTGCCGACCTTGAGACAGAGCTGCTTCGTGATAGACAAGAACTTGAAGCTATTCCTGCGGGAGGCATAATCAAGAAAACAGTTAAAGCTGTTCTTTTTGGAGAGAAGGAGAGTGTTAAACAAATTGAAATCTCTCTCGAGTATCGCGTTGTCGGTTCAAATGCAACTTTTGTCAAAGAGCTTTTATATGACGTAACAATAAGTTCTGCTCCCGTGACGCTTACTGTTGAATATCCGGTGGAAGTGAATGCTAGTCAACAGTTTCAAATGACAATTACCGCAGTGTCCAATTCAGGTCAGGTTATTCGTAACCTTCTCGTAAAGGCGGAGTATCCTTTCGGTTTCCGTTTTGATGAATCAGAGCCCAAAGCAATTTCTGAAAATAATGTCTGGAAATTGGGTGATTTAGACCCTGCTTCGCAAAGAAAAATAATCATCAAAGGGCGGATTGAGGGGCAGTCAGAGGAAGAGAGAACATTTCGTTTTGATACAGGAATTGCAAGCAGTAAAAATGAAAAAATTATTGGTGTAAATTTTCTCTCACTCCTTGAATCTATCCTTATCAAAAAACCATTTATTGACCTTGCAATTAGTATCAATTTTGATTCAGGTCCTGAATATATTACTTCTGCAGGAAATAAGGTGCATGTCTCTATTGAATGGTTTAATACGCTTCCCGTTAATGTTTTAAATGGCATTATTGAAATGAAACTCTCGGGAGCGTCTCTCGACAGAAATAGTGTTGTTGCTCAAAATGGCGGATTTTATCGTTCAATCGACAATACTGTGATATGGGATAAAAACACCAATGAAGCACTTTCTGATATTGGCGCACGTAAGACGGGTGTAGTAAATATGGATTTGAATATTCTCAAAGACCCCCAAGCTTTGTCCTTGTTACGGAATCCAGAAATATTGGCTGAAGTTACTCTCAAAGGAACACGCTTCTCTTCCGAAGGCGCGCCTGAAGAGGTTATGTCTACCGCAACAAAGCGTATTAAAGTTGCATCCAACTTAAATGCCACTGGGAGACTTGTATACTCAACAGGTCCTTTTACAAATAAAGGTCCTATTCCTCCAAAAGCAGAAGTGGAGACAACGTACACAGCGACATGGACTGTTACAAACTCCTTCAATTCTGTTTCTGGTGCTTCTTTGTATACAACCCTTCCTCCATATGTCTCCTGGCTCAATAAAGTAGAGCCGGGGACAGAACATATCTCTTTTGACCCGGGAACGCGACAACTTGTGTGGAATCTCGATACAGTTAGCGCTGGTACGGGGGTAACTCGCGCCGCGCGACAGGTTTCCTTTCAACTTAGCTTCTTGCCAAGTCTTGGTCAGGTAAACTTATCGCCAAATATAGTTAATGTGTCAAAAATAAGCGGCAAAGATGATTTCACAGGTACGACTGTTGAAATGTCGCTTCCGGTTATGACTACT
>JBBUCK010000112.1:0-4488 GCA_038057845.1 Patescibacteria group bacterium | reverse complement strand
TTCTTTAGCCAAGCGTCGTGGCTTTATTTACCAAGGTTCAGAAATTTACGGCGGGATTTCTGGAACATGGGATTATGGCCCTTTGGGTGTCGTTCTTAAACGCAACATTGAAAATGCATGGAGAAAGAAATTTGTTGAGGAAAGAGACGATATGTACGAAATAGATGCCGCAATTCTAATGAATCAGAATGTATGGCAGGCGAGTGGGCATACGGAGGGATTTGCTGACCCTTTGGTTGAGTGCACCAGTTGCAAGCGACGGTTTCGCACAGATATGCTTTCTGAACCTTTTCCTAAAGAGATTTCAGAGCATATGGATGAACATCATAAAAAAAATGAGAACCAGTTAGAGTTCAAGTGCATAAATTGCGGCAAAATGAATTCAACAAAAGTTCGACAATTCAATATGATGTTTAAAACTCATATCGGTGCAGCCATGGATGAATCTGGAATTTCTTATTTACGTCCGGAAACAGCGCAGGGAATGTTTGTTAATTTTAAAAATATTGTTGATTCCTTTCATCCAGAACTCCCCTTCGGTATGGCCCAAATAGGAAAGGCGTTTCGAAATGAGATTGCTCCGCGTGATTTCATGTTCCGTTCCCGCGAGTTTTCTCAAATGGAGATAGAGTATTTTGTCCGCGAAAATGAATGGGAGAAGTATTTTGAAATGTGGAGAAAAGAAATGCTTTCTTGGATGGAAGACATTGGTCTTTCAAAAGACTCAATTCATGAAGTAGAAGTATCTCCTGAAGACCGCGCGCATTATTCCAAACGAACGATTGATTTTGAATTTGAATATCCGTTCGGCAAAAAAGAGTTATACGGCCTTGCGTACCGCACCGATTTTGACCTCAAAAGCCACATGGAAAAAAGCGGAGTGGACTTGCGCTACTACGATGAAAAGGCAAACGAACGCTTTCTTCCGCACGTCATTGAACCGACGTTCGGGATTGATAGAACGGTAATGGCCGTGCTTTTAAGCGCGTACACTGAAGATGAAATGGGAAATGAAAAGCGAACGGTACTAAAACTTCCGTATTCTCTCGCGCCTATTAAAGTAGCGGTTTTCCCTTTACTTAAGAATAAACTGGAACTCGTAGAGAAAGCGAAGGATATTTTTTCAACGTTACGAAAAACAATACCTGCGATTGCTTTTGACGACAATGGCAATATAGGGAAGCGGTATAGAAGACAAGATGAAATCGGCACGCCGTTTTGCGTAACGGTTGATTTTCAGACTCTTGAAGACAATACGGTAACGGTGCGAGAAAGAGACAGCGGGAAACAGGAAAGAATTTCGGTTGATGAACTCCCGCCTTCTTTGAAGGTGGAGTAACGTTTTGAAATAAATTTAAAATAAAAAAGCAGTCCAGAAATTTCGAAAATCCAGGCTGCTTTTTTGTTATTCTACTCTCTCCATCCTTTCCACCTTTCCTCGAACCGTGCGGCAGCCCCACTTTCATAATAGTACTTCACACATTGTTCCTCTGTGGGTTCGATTCCTCCCAGAGCTTGGCTCGTGAGGAGTTTGTTTTCGGCAGAAATCATTTCTGCCCACTTTGCTTCAAACCGGGGAGAGCCACCTTTAAAAACGTAATGCGCCCACAATTGATCTATTGTGGGTTCCGCGCACCCCAACTCTTCTTTGGTAAAATACTCATTGTAAGACGAACACACCTCTTTTAACTGCGTAGTCATATACAGCGAGCTTTTTTGAAGCGATACTCTAGGCAAAGTCATTTGAATGTCCATGGGGGCCTCCTTTCTAGTAGAGAATTATAACACCTTTTTTCATATTTATGTCAAGCCTCTGTTGATTTCTAGGTCTATTATACCACTATTTTACCAATAAGTCAAATTATATTGTTTTCCTTACAAAGACTGTGTTACAATCGCTATCACGTCAAAATAAAAAATTTTTATGAAATATTCACTTAAAATTCTCCCTACAGGTCTGAAAATTATAACCATTCTTCTTACGGACACACCAACAGTTACCGTACTTGTCATGGTAGAAGCCGGTTCAAAATATGAAACAAAAGAAATAAACGGTCTTTCTCATTTTCTTGAACATATGTGCTTTAAGGGGACAGAAAAACGTCCTACAGCCTTTTCTATAAGCAGAGAATTAGACAGTCTCGGCGCGCAGTCAAACGCGTTCACCTCGCAGGAATTTACTGGCTACTATGCCAAATCTCACAAAAAGCATCTCGAAAAACTTCTTGATGTTATTTCCGATATATATCTCAACCAAAAATTTGATGAAAAAGAAATTGATAAAGAAAAAGGGGTAGTGATTGAAGAAATACACATGTATCAAGATTTACCGCAGAAACATGTCTTTGATATCTTCAGTTCTTTACTGTACGGAGATCAGCCCGCTGGTTGGCCGATTACTGGTCCTAAAGAAAATATCAAAAGTCTCTCAAGAGAAGATTTTCTGCGCTATCGAAACGCGCATTATGTGGCAGAGGCCACTACAGTCATTGTTTCTGGAAGTATCGATCAGGCTTTTGTTGAAGAGCAAGTTGAAAAATTATTTTCATCCATTTCCACTAAGGAAAAGGGAATCAAACTTTCTGTGATTGAAAAACAAGAAAGTCCGAAAATTTTGATTGAAGGCAAAGCGACTGACCAAACACATCTTGTACTTGGTGTTCGCACGTATCCGGTAGGCCACAAAAACATGCCGGCACTTAAGGTAATGAGTGCCATTTTAGGTGGGGGTATGAGTAGCCGTCTCTTCCAGAAGTTACGTGAGGAAATGGGAGTGACGTATTACGTGCGCGCAGAATCTGACCTCTATACAGACCATGGATATTTGGCAATTTCTGCAGGTGTTCCTAAAGACCGTGTTGTGGAAGTTGTGCATGCAATTGTAAGTGAGCTTACTCGTTTTATTAAAGAACCCGTCTCATCTTCAGAACTTGAGAAAGTAAAAGATTATCTTATTGGCACAATGTATCTCGAACTCGAATCATCCGACGCTCTCGCTGAATTTTATGGTTACCAATCGGTACTTGCTCAACCACTTAAAACTCCCGACGAATTTGCAGAAAAAATAAAAGCTGTAACTGCCGAAGATATCAGTATCGTCGCACAGGAAATTTTTACTGACTCAAAGCTTAACTTGGCGATTGTCGGTGACATCAAAAAATCACAACCCTTGAAAGACGCTCTTTCTTTCCAATCCTAGCAAAGTCTTCTCACGGGCACTTTGCGGTGTTATCATAGCACTATGAATTCGAAGGACACCACTATTCACATAGGTACGGGGAGTATTGTTAAAGTAATTCTTATACTCCTTCTTTTTTTCATACTTTTTATTCTTCGGGACCTCCTCTTGGTGATACTTACTGCCGTTGTCTTTGCTTCTGCTGTTGAGCCAATAACGAAATGGTTTGTTGAATTTCGCATTCCTCGGCTTATTGCGGTGATTGGTATTTATCTCGCTTTAGCCCTTATCCTTACTGCTACTTTTTATTTTCTTTTCATTCCTCTTCTTAACGAATCATCGAGCATCGTCGTCTCACTTTCGCAGTATTTAAATGCCTTTGACAGTCAACAGTTGATTAATGATAGTGTTTTTGTGCAGTCGAATCCTTCAGTCAAAGAATTTTCTTCTAGTCTCTCATTGGGTGAAGTTGCCAAACAAATTAATATTATGATTTCGAGTGTTTCTGGTGGTATTTTCAGCACCATCAACACAGTATTCGGAGGATTATTAAGTTTCGTTCTTATTCTCGTACTTTCTTTTTACCTTGCTGTCCAAGAGAACGGTATTCCAACATTTCTTACTATGGTAACTCCTGTTCAGCATCAAAGTTATGTCATTAGCCTCTGGCGTCGCGCGGAGAAAAAAATCGGTCTTTGGATGCAAGGACAAATGGTTCTCGTTGTTCTTGTCGCGGTACTCGTGTATTTAGGACTGACTCTTCTTGGAATTGAACATGCCCTTTTTCTCGCCATCACGGCAGGATTACTTGAAATCATTCCTTTGTTCGGTCCTGTTATTTCTGCATTACCAGCAATTATGCTTGCTTTTTCTCAAGATGGAACATCTCTCGCGCTTGTTGTGACCGGTCTTTACATTATTATTCAACAATTTGAGAATCATCTTATTTATCCTCTTGTTGTCAAAAAAGTTGTCGGTGTTTCTCCTATAATTGTGATTTTAGCTCTTATCGCCGGAGGGAAAATTGCAGGTTTTTTGGGCATTCTTCTTTCCGTTCCTCTCGCTGCGGTGATGCTTGAATTCTTGAACGACCTTCAGCGTAATGGACAAGCAAAGAAAGAAGCTTAGGATATGGATTCCAAAAAACCCTTTTACATTACAACGACACTGCCGTACGTGAATTCTGCTCCGCACCTAGGCTTTGCTACGGAAATTGTACGTGCTGATGTTATAGCCCGGTATAAAGACCTCCAAGGTTTTGATGTTTTCTTTAACACTGGCACTGATGAACATGGCCAAAAGATTTTTGA
>JBBUCK010000111.1:0-1969 GCA_038057845.1 Patescibacteria group bacterium | reverse complement strand
GAGCCACTGTAATTTCTTACAGTGGCTCTTTTCTTTATAGGAGTTTGTAATCGATAATTTTCTTTTCGAGGTCTGTGTGTGCGACTTTAAACTTTACTTTGTCACCTAAGGTAAATCGTTTTCCACTTTTTCGTCCGACGAGAGAATATGTTTTTTGGTCAAGGGTGTAGAAGTCATCATTCATATCACGAAGTTTTGCCATTCCTTCGGAGCGAGTTTCCGTTTCTTCAATGTAAATGCCCCATTCAGTCACACCGGAAATAATTCCTTCAAACTCTTCACCGACATGTTTACTCATATACTCAACTTGTTTGTATTTGACCGAATCACGTTCCGCTTCTGCCGCGCCTTTTTCTTTAAGCGACGCATCGGCTGCGATTTTTTCATACTTGGCGAATTCATTAAGAGGAATTGTTTTGTCTTGAATATATTGTTCGAGAAGTCTGTGGACGATAAGGTCGGGGTAGCGGCGAATAGGGGAAGTGAAATGCGTGTAAAAGTTGAAGGCGAGACCGAAATGGCCGATGTTTTTGGTTGAGTAAACCGCTTTGGCCATCGCGCGCACCGCAGCGGTGCTTATCAAAGATTCCTCCGCTTTTCCTTCAATTTTTTTAAGAAGGGCATTCAGATCTTTTGACGTTACTTTGCCGTTTGTGATTGGAAGAGTGTGCCCCAATGCTCTGGAAAAAACCGCAAGCGATTCTATCTTTTCTTTATCAGGCATATCATGAATACGGAAAATGAAAGAGCCTATTTTATTTCCTTGCGACTTCTGCGCTTGATACATAAATGTCGCTACTTCTCGGTTTGCAAGAAGCATAAACTCTTCAATAAGACGATTTGTATCTAAACGTGGTTTTTTGTAGACACTTAACGGTACACCGTTCTCATCAAGTTTGAATTTCACTTCAACAGTCTCAAAATCAATTGATCCTTCGGCGAATCTTTTGGCGGTAAGTTTTTTGGCGATTGCGTTTAACGTGCGGAGTTCCCGCTCAAAAATTCCTCCTTTTTCAAGCACCTCTTCCGCTTCTTCGTACGAGAAACGTTTGTCGGAGTTCATAACCGTCTTTCCGAACCAACGTTTTAAAACATGTCCATCGCCAGTTATTTCCACAATGACAGAAAATGAACATTTGTCTTCGTTTGGATTCAAACTACAAAGGTCGTTTGAAAGTATTGGCGGAAGCATCGGCACTGTTCGGTCGACAAGGTAAATTGATGTGCCTCGTTTTCTGGCTTCTATATCTATCACGCTACCGTCGGTGACGTAGTAGGAAACATCGGCAATATGAATACCAACCTCATACAGATTCTTGCCAATCGTGCGGAAGGAAAGGGCATCATCAAAGTCTTTGGCATCTATAGGGTCAATCGTGAATGTCGGTATGTCTCGTATGTCTCGCCGTTTGGCAAGTTCCTCCGCGCTTATTGGATACATTTCTTTTTTCACCTGCTCGGCTGCAATTTCTACTTCGTGAGGAAAACGAAGGTCAAAACCTTTCTCAACAACGATGGATTCCATCTCCACATTATGTTCTCCGGGGTTACCAAGTACCGAAACTAATTTGCCTTGAGGATTTTCCTTGTGGTGTTCCCATGAGGTCATTGCGACAACTGCTTTCACACCTTCTACCAAAGAGTCATCTTTTTCGGTAATGATGATATCACGATACATTCGTCTGTCATCAGGAATAAGAAGCCACAGTTCATTTTGTTTTTTAACAATGCCAACGAAACGAGTTTTTGCCCGTTCTACTATCTTTGTTACTTCTCCCGCTCTTCGTCTACCGACAATTTCGGGGTGAATGAGGACTTCAACTATGTCTCTATGAAGAGCCGTTTTAAGCGAACTCTCGGGAATTTCGATATCTTCTGCAAAGTTAGGGAAGGAGACAAAACCCGTACCCTTGCTATTGATGCTGATTGGGCCAATTATCCGTGACTGTTCGGCTTTCTCGCTTGATTT
>JBBUCK010000110.1:3834-5521 GCA_038057845.1 Patescibacteria group bacterium | reverse complement strand
CTATTTTTCCAATATTTCTTGACGTATTTGCTCAATTAGACGAGAGGCAGCCTCTTGTCCACCAAGACCAAAAGCAAGGCCCAAAGCGAGAGAAAATGCCACTACAAAACCCGTAAAGAGTGTGTTAATTAAAGACTGTGCAATACCTAGGTGAAGCAGAGCCGCAAGAACAGCAAAAATCCAAACCGCCCAACGCGTAATAGTCCCAACAAGACCCGCAGATTCAATACCCGCAGTTCGAGCAGAGGCAGAGACTATTTTTTTCATTACATCCCCAATCACTGCTGCCGCGAGAAGAATAAGGACGGCAATAATAACTTGGGGCAAGTAACTTAATACAACCTGCTGAAGAAAAATATTAACTTGGGTAAGTCCCAAAACATCGAAGGAAGCGACAAGGAAAACAACGATAATAAACCACTTCACCAGTCCTCCAACAAACCCCGCTGAATTAAGTTCGATACCGCCCTTTTCAAAAGCCTGCTGAATTCCCGTTCTGCTCAAAGCTTCGTCAACCTTGATTGACTTCAAAAGTTGAGTCACTACTCTTCCAAGTAATGCTCCAATTACCCAACCGATAACAATAATAACAAGGGAAACAACGATCTTGGGAATAAATTCAATCATTCCTGCCCACAGGTTGTTGAATGAATCAAGAATTATGTCGCCCCACGTGATTGTATTCATAAAAATCTTTCGCGGGAGTATCCCCGCATATAATTACTCTAATAATAAAGTGCCTTAAATAATGAAGTGCCTTGAGAAAGTACGTCAAAGCGATGCTAGTAGTATGATAACACCCCCAGAAAAAGAGGGTAAAGGTATACACATGAGGCTGTGGATAACCTAAAAATGGAGTTTTTCTTCAAGTCCAATACGATTAACGATTGTTTCGTGAGGATAATCAAGAATATCACGGATGAGTTTATCGTACATACCAAGACGATAATTAAAATCTTTAGTCTCAAAAGCAGCGTATTTAAGTTCTCTCCCAATTTCAAATTCTAAGCCCTTGATTACAGACTCAAGAGACCTTTTTTTGAGATTGTCTCCGACAATAAGCATGTCCACACGAGTATCCCATTCATTTAAAAACACGCCTGAAAGTATTAATAATTTAATCTTGCCTGCCCTGTTAATCTTGTGAATTATATCTTCACGTTTAATCGGAGTGAGTTCAATAAAAAATGCTTGGAATGCATTGATATACGGAAAATTTTGATTAAGCGTAAAGCCACTCCCTCGTGACTTTTTTCCTATGCTACGGGAAATTATTTTCTTAGAGAAGCTTTTTCGTTCTATCATGCCGTAACGAGAAAGAATAGCGACATGTTTTCTAGCTTCCCTTTCTCTAATACGAAGATGACCTGAAATATCTGATAGATTAAAAATACTCATTGGGTTAAAAAGAAAAAACCGCATTATTTTGATTTTTATCTCATCTCCAAACAGTTTTTCTAGAATACCCATAGGCATCAATTAAATGTTTCTTTATGGGCGGATTATAGCATGACCATATAAAGGTAATGGCAGCGTGCAACTAAAGTAAGTGGACGTCAAAAGAAAAAGCCCCATACAGGGGCTTTTTCTTATTTTAGTAAGAAGAATTTTTTATTTTAACTCAACTTTGCCACCTTGCCCTTCGCTTCTGCTCAGGACCTACGGAAAGGTTATTTTAATTCAACCT
>JBBUCK010000110.1:2441-3734 GCA_038057845.1 Patescibacteria group bacterium | reverse complement strand
CCTCCGGCTTCTTCGATTTTCTTCTTAAGAGCTTCTGCTTCGTCTTTCTTCATCCCCTCTTTGAGTACTGCGGGAGCAGCATCAACGAGGTCCTTTGCTTCCTTAAGACCAAGACCAAGAGCGTCTTTAACTACTTTAATAACCGCAATCTTCTGCGCGCCGCTGTCAGTGAGATGAACGTTAAATATGCTTTTCTCTTCGGTAGCGCCGGCTGCTGCAGGAGCAGCGACGGCGACAGCTGCGGCTGAAACGCCGAATTTATTTTCAAGAAACTTAACAAGTTCGTTAAGGTCGAGAACTGACATCTTTTCAATCGCTTCGACAATTGTTTTGAATTTTGCAGGAGTTTCCGCCACTGGGGTTTCTGTTTTTGTTTCTTCCATAGTAATAAGTTAATTGTAATTTGTTATGAGTTATTTTTTCGACGCAATACCATTAAGGGCGATAACCAAACCCTGAATTGGTGAATTGATAAGATTAACAAATTGCGCATAAAGAGTTTGTTGTGAAGGAATCTGGGCAATGACTACCATTTCATCTTTTAGAACAAATTTTCCTTCAAATATTCCACCAAGGATGGCAATTTTATTATCGAGCTTCTTTTGGAACGCGTAGATTCCTCTCGCAGGTGATATCGGGTCATTGCCATAGGCGATTCCCAATTCTCCGAGAAGTTCCGGCATAGAGCCTAAAACTTTATGACCTTCTAATGCTTTTCTAACCAGAGTTTTTTTAGCAACTGTGTAGCTCACTCCTTCTTTCTTGAGGTCTCGCCGCATAAGCGTTGCGTCGTTTACATTCACTCCGTGAAAATTAACAAACACAACAGATACGGCTTCTTTGAATGCTTTTGTGAGAGATTCAAGAATCTCTTTCTTTTTATCTTTTGATAGTGCCATGATAGATTTTTTTAGTGAGTCTGCGAACTTTTAAAAATCATCGCCCGCCAAACTTTATTACTGAACGTTACATGAATAGTTAACAGAACTTCTGAAATATAAACTATCTGTTAACTACTTCAAAGATTGTCGGTGATAAAGTTAGGTGGGTAAGAAAATTAAGTCGCTTTGCTCCCTAGTTTTCTAACAAAAATCGACCTCTTTTAAATAAAGGGCCGAGGAGGAAGAGCTTCAAAAAGAAGCGACTGACCTCGATAGGAAATTAAGCACGCTATCCCGACACTAGTCGGGATGCTCATGTTGGTAACTACCCTTGGGTAGACCACCCCATGGCACCTATTGTCTTTGGCCTTTATTAAAGGGAATACTAACCCCAAACACCTCGGAGTGTCAA
>JBBUCK010000110.1:0-2341 GCA_038057845.1 Patescibacteria group bacterium | reverse complement strand
GTGTCAAATTCCATTCTTTTTAAACCTCTATTGAGAACTCACTTCAGAAACAGAATCTATAACAGGCGCTGCTGTCATTTCGGAAGGCGTATAGGCACGCGTTAGAAAGATGATAAAAAAACTTAATACTAAAATAGAAACAAATCCAAATAGAAATTTGAAGAAAGTTTTATCAAAATATTTAAGCATGGGAATTAATTAAGGCTACTGCGAAGATTCTTCAAATTCTGATTTTGGGGATTGGTAAGAATTCCACGATCAACAATAGTTCTCGCCTTCGACATGTTCTTCATCACATCTCGATAAAATTCAGCGGTCTGGAAATAGAGGTATTCCTGATCTCCCCCGACTTCAATCGCCTTAAGATAGTATTGTTCTGCTTTCACATTATCATGAACGTAGTAGCCAAAAAGAAATCCAAGATTGCCATATATGACAAAGTTTGTAGGGTCTATTTTCGTCCCGTATAGCCACGCTGCTTCAGCTTTTTCATAATTCTCAACCAATTTCCAATAAGAACCGATTTCAATCCAATTTGATAGGTTGTTAGGATCTTTCTTTACTGCTTCTTGCAAAGATTTCATTTTTTCTTCAATGGCAGGTCTACTCTCTTTCGAATATGTCTTGGGAAAAATAATAGCGCCACTCATGTCTGGAGCAGGAGGCAAAGACACTGCTATTGGTTGAATATCTATAGGATTACCTTCACTGTCAAATGCCCCTATTGGAGAAGTGCTCGTTCCAGTTTCTGTCTTCCCGTTTTCATTTATTTTTTCTGGACGAGAAATAAGAAAAACAAGAGCCAGCAAGGCACCGAGCGTAAGAACACCAAAAATGATATTTCTATTAGTCATGCCTTGTTATTATAGAAAAAAATAAAATAAATGCAAAGACAACGATAAAAACACTTACTTTGCGCGCACTTGGAAGCCGAGCTTCCAAGTGCGGTTTCCACCATGTTCAACACCTCACAATGTTCAACACTGAGTGTTGAACATTGTGGAGATGATTTTGGAAACTACCGTAGTACCCTCTGCGACAAAATTGTGGGATTTTAGAAAGGTACGGAATAAACAAAAAACCCGCCATTGAGGCGGGTTTTTTGTTGAGTCATCCCTGAAGAACTTTTAGTTCTGAAGGGTCACAAGAGACTCATTTTGCTTAGACTTTACTTAGACAATGCCTGTGCATCTAGATTGTCGGCAGGCAATCCGGCAACAAAGTAACCGTTCGTCCAGTCATCTGCAGTAACTACAGAAGTCGTGGTTGAGTTCGGTGACCAGATGAAGTCATCTCCATCTCCGTTAGTGAATACCGTAGTACTTGCAGCTTGGGCCAACTGGAACGTTGTACCTGAAGCAAATGCTGGGTAGTTTGCATCACCTTGGAGGTTTGTGACAACTGTTGCACCTGTGACAGCACCAGTCATAGTGATATCACCAACAACACGGAAGTAGTAGGTTAAACCGTAAGGAACCTGTAAGTAATCTACTCCTTGTGTTGAAGCAGTCATAAGAATGTCGGTATTACCGCTTGAAAGCAAGCCGGCAGTAGTGTCATTCAACTGACCAGCAGGACTGAATCCAGATGCTGGACTTGAGAATGAAGAATCAGTGTAAGCAAGAACCTTCAAGTTCGTAACGGTTGTTGACGACGTGCCCCCAGGGGTTGATGACGTTGCAATGTTTACCGTGAACTTATAGATACCGATACCAGAACCAGCAGAAGCTGCCTTGACGCTGAATCTGTAGAGATCCATCGTAGTTCCGGTAACAAGCACCGTTGAAGGAACTGACAACTTAGCAAATGTTGGGTAAGACTTGAAGACTTTTACACCATCAAATGCTGTGTCAGTTGCTGTACTTGAGTTTACAACTCCAGAGCTTGAACCAAGAGCTGTCGTACATGACACACAACCACCATCGTAATCAACTTTGATAAGCGCGCCTCTTGTACCAGGTTGTGATACACCTTGGGCAGAAACGTCGGCTTTAATGGTGATAAGTTTGTCTGCATCTTTTGGAAGAACTAAGGTTGAAGTCAAGGTTGAGGTCGCAACTGTGCCAGATCCTGCAAAGACCGCAGTACCAATCTGTGTTGCGCCATCCCACAACGTAACCTGGTTTCCAACAAAGTCAGCGCTCGTTGAAGAAGCACTTGACGTAAGCTGGAATCTTATCTTCTGAAGACTTAATTCTTCGTTTGTAGCTCGAAGATTAAGAACACCAAGTGTCACGCCAGTTGAGCCGGCAGAAACAACAGTGTATGAAGGACTTGGTCCTCTTGTAACTGTAAATGAACCAGTCGCAATGGTCATCAATTGACCAGCAGAACCAGTCAC
>JBBUCK010000109.1:4776-6296 GCA_038057845.1 Patescibacteria group bacterium | reverse complement strand
GCATCTGCGAGCGCCAGCGAGTCTAAATCAGCATCAGCAAGCGCTTCCGCCTCAGAAAGTAAGTCTCTCTCACCAAGCGCAAGCGCCTCAGCCAGCGCCTCGGCAAGCGAATCCAAGTCTGAGTCTAAATCCGCCAGTGCGTCAGAATCCAAATCTTTATCTCCGTCGGCTTCGGTAAGCGCATCTCTTTCACCCAGCGCGTCAGAAAGCAAATCTCTCAGTCCATCAGCCAGCGCATCCAAGTCAGCAAGCGCTTCGGAGTCTCCGTCAGAGTCCAAATCCGCCAGCGCCAGCGCATCTGCAAGCGGTTCAGCCTCCGCCTCTGCCTCTCCGTCGCCGGCAAGTTATACAAGTAAATACACATCAGTCAGCAGTACCTATGTAGATAAATACAAGAAGTGGACTACTCTTCCGTAATTTATATTGTTGACATTGAAAGTTTTGGTTGATATAATGTGTGCATGTCAATTAAATCTTATGTTTTAACGGAGGAACAAAAAAGAAAGATAAGCATTGCCCTCACTGGGTTAAAAAAAAGTAGTCAGACAAAAAGAAAATTATCAATACTCAATACAACGCATGGAGAAAGTAAGGGTATAAACAAGACAGTAGAATACTGTACTTGGTTAAGTATAAAAAATAGGTGTCGTAATTCTAACTCCAAAGGATATAAAAATTATGGTGGGAGAGGTATAAAGGTTTGTGAAGAATGGCAAAATAGTTATGAAAAGTTTTTGGAAGATATGGGGAGAAGACCCTTCAATAAGTATTCAATTGAGAGAATAGACAATAATAAAGGATACTTCAAAGAAAATTGTAAATGGGGGACTAGAAAAGAACAACTTAAAAACAGAAGGAACTCTATTGTTTTTAATGATGAAACTGCAACAGATGCTTCATTAAGATTGGGTGGGTGTAGGTATCTCGTTTTGTCAAGAATTTTTCTTGGTTGGGAAAGAGAAAAAGCATTTAATACTCCTAAGAGAGATTTGCCTTCCAATAAAACGATAGTTTAATTTAAGTGATATGGTTTTTGAGATAAATTCATGGACCGGCGGGATTTCATCATTTAACGACAGAGGTATCCGTGGATCGTTTAAGCTCGGTTCAAATTTAGATATCCGCAAGACAGTTGATACTCTGTCGGCCGGACAAGCCCTGAAAGAAGAAGGGCTTTTGGGCGGTACTCATTCTCAATCAGCGTCAAAGTCTCCCAGCGCCTCTCTTTCTCCCAGCAGCAGCGCCAGCCCTTCGGCCAGTCCCAGTGGTAGTCCGTCAGCCTCGGCTTCGCCTTCCGCCAGCGCATCCAGGTCCGCGTCCAAGAGTGCCTCACCATCCGGAAGCGTCAGTCCGTCAGCATCGGCCAGCGCCTCTCCAAGCCCGTCAGCAGGATTGTATAACGTCTTTGAGGATCTCATCGTTTTCTTTGTGAAGTGTACCGACGGTAATACATATGGATTTGGAAATACAGGGTATATCTATAGGAGATTAGCAGATGGATTTTGGAGGAATGTGTATAA
>JBBUCK010000109.1:0-4676 GCA_038057845.1 Patescibacteria group bacterium | reverse complement strand
TTGGCGCAGATCGGCAGTGACGGGGAATTATTTTATGCAAACTTTACCGATTCCATGCCGGTCAAGAGGTTTCCGGGCGGCGGAAAGGTAAATCCGGGCGGGGTTGCCAATGAGGTAGATCAGGTCAATATCTTTGATTGGGTATTCGGCGCGGATAGTTGGGTTGACAAGCAAACAATGGGAAATATGTCTCTGTGGGGAGTATTTAATGCCACGACAGACAAAAATGGTGTGTATACCTATGGACGAAAAAATAAAGAGCAGCCGTTTACACTCAACCTTGAGTATGCTTTGGAAGTGGATGAAATAGGCGCTGTAATACAGACAGAAGGGCTGACACTCATCAGCTATCAGGATGGTAGCGATTTTGGCGTAAAGGCCGTAGATCTCACCACAAAGGCAACCGGAACCTATGAGTCTTTGGAGTTTAGAGTACCCATAAAGCGTCCGGAAGGAATTACGAAATGGGATGTCGCGGAGATATTCATGGAACCATTGCCGAACGGGTGCAGTATAACATTTTGGTACAAAATGAACCACGCGACCAATTGGACGCAAGCCTATACGGCAGACGGGAATCTCAGTTTTTCTTCAACGGATGGCAAAAAAGCAACCTTCCGGATAGGCGCTGAGGGAGATGTCTTTGAAGAAAAAATAGTGTTGAATCCAAGTTTTAATACAACTCCTAAAATTTTACGGTCCCACGCGTATTTTACCTGATATGGCAGAAGAAAAGGTCTATCACACAGAAGTCATTGAAGATGCTCCGTTTCCGGGGCAGGACATTCCTGTGGCAATAACTCAAGCGCAACCTCCCGTTGGGACATTTACGCCGACGGCTACCAAAGAAAAGACTTTTCCGAAAAAAAGAACGGCAGTTGAACTTATAAGTACAGCCCTTAATACAAGAAGTAAAAAGATTCTCAAGGAGTTTGAGTTTGCTGATAGTGGAGCTATCCAGGTAGGTAAATATGAAAACGGAGTATCAGGAGATTTGAGAATTACTCCCGATGGTTTAACTGCCCGTAATCAATCAGGATTGACGACCTTTGCGATAGACGGAGATACGGGAGATGCGATTTTTCTAGGTAGGATTCTTGCGGGATCAATTATTGCAGAAGGGGAATTAGTAGGAGGATCAATAGATATTGGGGGAGATGATGCAACTTCCTTTCATGTAGATGAAGATGGAAATATGTGGCTTGGTGCTGATGCTTATGCTTCTGCGCCATTTAAAGTATCAAGTGCAGGGGCTTTGGTTGCAACAAGCGTTACCATTTCAGGTTATGTCGCGACAGGGGGATCGTTAGCAGATATTGGGGCAGGAAATATAACAAGTACCTATATTGGCGATTTGCAAATTACTACTGGAAAATTGGCTGCAAACGCTGTAACAGCAGCTAAAATTACAGCAGGGACAATAACAGCCACAGAAATAGCCTCAAACGCCATAACTGCTGTCAAAATTGCAGCAGGAGTAATAACCGCAGATAAAATGAGCGTTACTGATTTATCTGCAATTTCAGCCAACATTGGAACAATCACGGCAGGAACAATTACCGGTATAACAATTACTGGTGGAACAATTAGAACCGCAGCTAGCGGAGCAAGGACAGAATTTAAGGCTGATATTATAGGCGGGATAGATGGCATGATTTCCTATAATTCTAGTGGGACTGCTGTTGCATATTTTACAGTTGATAATGATGGCAATTTTAGCTTAGAGGGTGGAGAAGTGCGTTGTGAAGGAAATTTAAGAGTAAATAATACAATTTCTTGTGAGTCTGGTAATCTTATTCTTTCAGGAAATATAAATGTAACAGGAGATCTTAATGCAGCTACAATTAGGGGGGCAAGCGGTAGTGGAGATGTCAGAATTAGAGTTGGTGGAGCTGCAAATGCAGCCGGTTGGTTTGATGATTCCGATAACAGCCTAACTGTTCAAAAGTTTTTCATAGTAACAACTGAAAAAACAGCAATAGTACCAACTTCAAAAGGATATAATGCTTTATATTCTATAGAAGCGCCGGAAGTTTGGTTTATGGATTTTATTGAAAGCAAGAGGGAAATTGATCCTATGTTTCTTGAAGTTACTGAGGGAGAGATAAAGTTTGTTAAACTCGCAGATGGTGGGTATCAGGTTTGGAGAAGAAGAAAAGGACACGCGGAAAAAAGATTTGGAGTAAAGACCTATGGAGAATTTATTGCTAATGAGAAATTTTTAGGAATGGCAAGACCACAATGAAACAAATAATGTTTTTAATAATTAACATATTTATTTCTGCATTGGTAGCTTATTTTGTATCATCAAATCAATCTAATCTTCGTTTTATAATAGAACCTAGATCAGATAATCAAGACTACGGATATTTTCAGGTTGACGGAAAAAGATATTATCAGGCTTATACAACAACCCAAGTGAATATAGGAAATGGTTTACACTATCACAGAATTGATTTAAGAAGTAATAAGTAAATATGGTTGTAAAAATTGATCCCAATATAGAATTAGCAAAAGAACTTAAAAAATCTTTTGCCAGATTTAATGAAAAAGGAGATCCCGTTTTGTATCTTCAGCCTGCAACTGACGAAATAAAAGCACGGCATAAGAAGATTTTAGATCTTCATAAACAAGGGAAATTGAAAACAATACTTTCAGCAGTGGACATAGGCATTAAATAAGTGTAGGATTATATTAGTATGGATGAGCAAAAGGAATTTCAAAAAAGAATAGAAAATGTTGAAGGATCGCTTAAAAAAGCTCTTGAAGATAATAAATTGGAACTCAATACTAAAATTGATTTTCCTAAATATCGGGAACTTCCTATTTATCTTCAATTAGCACTGGCTTTATTGGAAGAAGAAAAAGCCACCATTATTCGGAGCTATAAAGAAAAAATTGAAAAACCTTCAATTCCTCCGCAACCTAAAAAATAACCTCTCTTGTCTTCCAATAAATCCATAGTCTAATCTGTACTAATGGATCTCTTATCAGATATCGTTACCGCCGTGCAGGATGACCTTACCGTCGGAGACGAGAGTACGCTTTTCTCCCCAACGCTCATCAAACGGGCAATAAACCGTGCGTACCGGAAAGCAGGAGCCTTGTTCCCCTGGTCTGAACTCATGGACGCCAAAAAAACGTCTACCCAGGCAAATCAGGAATATTATGATTATCCGCAGGCATGGAGGTCAAATTCCATTTGGAAATTGACTCTTTTAGATTCTGCCGGCAATGATGATCGGTATGGTGAAGAGCCGGATGGAAGCCCGTTAAGTTTTGACGACTATTTAGCTTGGAAGGAAGATAATCCGGACAGTACGGATAAAAAGTGGGCGAATCAATGGAGACGGTATTTCATATGGCCGATTCCTACCACGGCTGGGACAAACAACATTTCCGTCTGGGGACAGAAAGTAACTGACAATCTATCCAGTGATTCGGATACGACAATTTTTTCCTATTCGGCGTTTGAAGGAAACGAAGCAATTGCTTTGGAAACCGTCGCTATCCTCAAGTCTAAGGGGGAGCAGGAAAAATCCGGAGAATTCCGAAGTACGGAAGCAAAACAGATATTGGCAGTATATTGGGGAAAGATACGGCGGGAAATGGCAAAGTATGAGAAAATCGCTCCTTTCTTTTATGTGAATGATTTTTTTGGCAGAGGAACGAGCAAAGATTTAACCGGTAAATTTGATGTTAATATGTAATTATGGCATACCAGGGTGTATCAATCGTTGATTTTTTGCGCAGTACGGGTCAGCCTACCGATTTTGCTTCCCGTTCTCAACTGGCCGCTTCCAAGGGGATAAGTGGATATTCGGGATCTGCTCAACAGAATACGTTGCTTCTGAATATGTTAAAAGGCGGAGGAACCGGCGCGCCTATTGCACCGCAACCTGTAGCAGGTTCTCAGCCGAAACCGATATCGGAAGCTCAGTTGGCAGGCGGAGGAGATACGGAAGTACAGCAATTGGCAAAAACGGATAGGAATCCCGTTCAGGAAACCCGATATCAGGAACTGTTGAAGCTGCAAGGGGCAGGCGGAGGGGGAACGACAGGGACAATGCCGACATTCAACGCGCCTGCAATCAATCTACCGGATTTATATCAGGGATTGTTTGATAAATCCGGAATTAAAGGCATTGAAGATGAACTTTCAAGCAAATCACGGGCATATACCGAACAGGTTTCCAAAATCAAAGATAACCCATATTTATCCGAAGCGACCATGACCGGGAGGTTAAGCAAGCTACAGGATAAGTTTAATGCTGATACAAAAAATATACAAAGCGATATTTCCATGAGAAAGGCAGACATAGAAACGAAGTTGAATCTCCAGATGAAACAGTTTGACATCAACAGCCAACAGGCAAAGATGGCATTGGATCAGTTTAATTCCTTGTTATCAGCCGGGGCGTTGTCAGGAGCGTCAGGAGAGGATATAGGCAATATTACGAGAGCGACTGGAATCAGCAGCAATATGATACAGAGCGCTATACGGGCAAGTAAGGCGAAGGATGTAAAGACGGAAGTAAAGACATTCACCAATGAAAATACTGGTGTTGTTACTTCCGTTGTTATAAATTCCGCTACCGGGGAGATTATCAATCAGCAAAATTTGGGAGCAATAGGAGCTGTCTATAAACCGACGGTAGCGAAAGAACCGAAGAAAC
>JBBUCK010000108.1:0-1885 GCA_038057845.1 Patescibacteria group bacterium | reverse complement strand
ATATTTTCAAAGCCTATCAATAAATTTCATTCTGAATATGAACTCACTCCCGAAGAACAGCATGTGATTGAAAAAGCAAAGAAGACGGTTGCGCACGAATAATCACAATGGAAAAAAAGAACGACAACCTTATAGAACGCCCGCCTGTTATTGCCGTAATGGGACATATCGACCATGGAAAGTCGACTCTTCTTGATTACATACGAAAGAGCAATGTCGTTGCGTCTGAAAGTGGGGGAATCACTCAACATATTTCCGCGTATGAAGTCTTGCATAAAACAGGAACGGGAGAAAAAAGAATTACATTTCTAGACACCCCGGGCCATGAAGCCTTTTCAACGCTTCGCTCTCGTGGAGCACAGATAGCTGACATCGCGGTTCTCGTAGTTTCCGCGGAAGAAGGTGTCAAACCGCAAACAAAAGAAGCGTATGAAACTATAAAGGAAGCGAAAATCCCATTCATCGTCGCTATCAATAAAATCGACAAGCCAAGCGCAGATATAGAACGTACGAAAATGAACCTCGCTGAAAATGAAATATATCTTGAAGGTTTTGGAGGTAATGTTCCATACACACCAATTTCAGCAAAAACTGGAAAGGGAATCCCCGAATTACTTGATATGATGCTTCTCGTGTCTGAACTTGAAGGATTTAAAGGAGACCCAACAGTTGCTGCAGAAGGAATTGTGCTTGAAAATAATCTTGACCCGCAGAAAGGCACCGCTGCAACACTCGTCATAAAAAACGGAACTTTGAGGCAAGGTATGTACATTGCATCTCATAATGCCCTTGCTCCTGTACGCATCATGGAAAATTTCAAGGGAGAAAAAATTGAGGAAGCTTCATTTTCAACTCCTGTGAGCATTATCGGGTGGGACAACCTTCCTCCTGTGGGCGCGATGTTTAAAGCATTTGCTTCTAAAAGTGATGCGCAAAAATGCGCCGAAAATTATGAAGCAGTAGAGAAAATAAAAAAAATAGAAGATGAAGATACACGATTTGTTATTCCTGTAATCATTGAAACAGATACAACAGGTTCCCTTGAAGCAATTGTGGGTAAACTGGAATCCTTGAGTAATGAGAGGGCAAAATTTAAAATCATTCACGCTGGTATTGGTATTATTTCGGAAATGGACATCAAACGTGCTGTCGCCCATCCAAATGCAGTCGTTTTTGGTTTCAACACAAAAGTTAATCTTGATGCGAAAGACCTATCTGAACGCGCAGCGGTCCCGCTCGAATTATTTACTGTCATTTATAGCCTCCTTGAAAGAGCCGAAGAAATCCTTAAATCAAAAACACCGAAAGTAGAGGTTGAAGAACTTATTGGAAGTTTGAAAATTCTTAAAACATTCAGTGTGGAAAAAAACCGACAAGTTATTGGCGGCAGAGTAGAAAGCGGCACAGTAAAATCAGGCAAAGATGTAAAAATCCTTCGCAGAGGCACAGAAATCGGTACTGGCACAATCCGCGAATTACAGAAAATGAAAAATAAAGTCGGGGAAGTTAATGAAGGAGAAGAGTGTGGCCTTCTTGTTGAATCAAAAATTGAAATTGCTCCCGGTGACCTTATCAATGTTGTCGCTTTGGTTTCAAGATGACATTCAAATTAGAAAAAGCAAATGAAACTCTCCGTGAACTTGTTGCAAGCTTTGTATTGCATGAGTCAAATGGAACATCACTTATTACTGTGACATATCTTAGTGTTGTGCCAAGTTTGACTGTAGCAACTGTCTTTATAAGTGTGTACCCAGAAGATAAGGAAATCGAAGCGCTTGACTTTCTTAAAAGAAAAGCGGGAGAATTGAGACAATACGTCACAAGCCGTATAAAAATGAGGAAAATCCCCTCTTTTGAGTTCGTGATTGATAAAGGGGAAAAGAAT
>JBBUCK010000107.1:0-1786 GCA_038057845.1 Patescibacteria group bacterium | reverse complement strand
AATGATGGTCTGAAGGATTGGGAAGAAGTGTTGTGGAAAACCGACCCAAAAAATCTTGATACGGATGAAGACGGAACTCAAGATGGTGAAGAAGTTTCCTTAGGAAGAAATCCTCTCGTCCCCGGACCAAAGGACCTGCTTCCGAAGGTAAACACGCCAACAACGAACACCGTTGATGGGGATCTAACATTAACCGATAAATTCGCCCGGGACTTTTTTGCCATATACGCCTCTCAAAAAGCATTGGGGAAAACTCCCGACCCAAACTTAGAAAAAACTCTTATTGACAATTTTTTACAGTCAAATCTTGATGTTAAAAATAAGATAGTTTACGGCATTTCTGATATTCGTGTCGGAAAAGATACCACAGAAAAAGCCTTGAAAGCGTATGGAAATAACATCGGGGTAATTCTTATTAAGTATGGAAATATAATGACCGTTGCAGACACCCTTCTTGTCGTCAAAAATAGTATGGAAAGTGGAAACAAAAAGGAATTAGAGAAACTCAATAGCCTAATCTTATCTTACCGTGGAGTTGTAAGTGATTTACTTCTCCTTAATGTCCCATCCATACTTATCTCCGAGCATCTTGACTTTATAAACAACGCGCAAGCCCTTGTTGAAGACGCAGAAGAGATGAAATATATCTTCGACGATCCTATTAAGTCGTTAATTCATTTGAGACGATACGTATACACCTCATCGACAAAGACATTTGAATCAATACAAAAAATAAAAGTGTTTTTCTCTTCTCATGGAATAACTTTTCAACAGGAAGAGAGTGGTTATGTGTTAATAAGTAATATATAATTTCTGTATATAGCGTTTTAGAAAGACATGTTCTCATATCTCTTAAAACAAAAACACAAATCGGCTGCGGCTTTCGTTTTTATTGTTG
Source organism: Patescibacteria group bacterium (assembly GCA_038057845.1). Classification (GTDB taxonomy): domain Bacteria; phylum Patescibacteriota; class Minisyncoccia; order Phycocordibacterales; family JAGLPS01; genus JBBUCK01. The sequence goes on along the minus strand of JBBUCK010000107.1, from coordinate 888 downwards.
CTCTTCTTATACCGAACCTTACACTCCTAATACCACAAAGAGTGCAGGCCCAGTTGTCAGTACCGACATTTGAAACTAATCCCGCTCTTGTTGTTTCTACACCTGCAACTGCTGCTAATACTCTTGCAACGTCTCTAAGTACCGGCAATCTTTACACAAAAGAAACTGTTTGGGACGTTCTTCTTTACGTGGCTAAACAGGCAGTAATTACAACTATACTTAACAGTATTCAAACCTGGGCAGAGTCTGGTTTTGAGGGGGGACCTTCTTTTGTTCAAGATCCTGAAGCGTTTCTTCGTGGAGTGGGAGATCAAGCGGCAGGCTCTCTCATTGAAGAGCTTGCTCCTTTTTTATGTGAACCGTTTAGGATTTCTATTTTGTCAGGACTTGCTCTTAATCAGTCGAAGCCCTTTGGCGAAATCAGTTGTACTCTTACTGATGTTATAGGAAATATTGATGATTTTGTTAACGGAAACTTTAGCGCGGGTGGAATGGACGGGTGGTTTTCTATGACACAAAATAGGGGCAACAATCCTTATGACGTTTACGCAACTGCCCAGATGGCAATACATATTAAAGTGGGTGGACAACAGGCTAAAGAAGTAAAAATACTCGATTTTGGCCGTGGTTTCTTATCTAGCCGTGATTGTAAGGTACGTAATGCAAACGGAGAATGTACTGAATATGGTCCAATTAAAACTCCTGGTTCAGTCATCGAAACACAAATTAACCATGCGTTTGGCTCTGGAGTGCGCCAACTTGAAATTGCAGATGAAATCAACGAAACCATAGCCGCAGTTGCTTCAGCTTTAATCAACAAAATCCTTACGACCGGATTGGCGGCGGTTCAGTAGTGAAAATTACAAAATGTTTAAAGAAATTAAAATA
>JBBUCK010000106.1:0-10453 GCA_038057845.1 Patescibacteria group bacterium | reverse complement strand
GATAGATTTCTGTCCAGCAAGTATGGCAGGTATTTATTGCTATCGCCTGCCCTGCGTGCATGTGATGCCCGCATATTCCGCACTCAACCTCTGTAATGGTTTGAGGATGACTTCCTGCCAAAACCACTTCCGGCGGTGGTGTATTTCCCGCCGCAAAACTTTCGTTTTTAAAATCTATAATCCACTGCATAACCTGCCGTGCTGTGGCTCCGTGGTTAATAGCCATTTCGAGAAAATATTTCTGTTTCTCATGCTCGTCAGCTTTAATGATTTGATTTGCGACTGCGACAGGAATTTGTTTTTCTCGCAGCGCATCCTTTAGCATGCTCGGCATGTGAAAGATGTCTATCCTCGTTTCTATCCATGTCCTCGCCTTGCTGAGCTTCTTTTCAATTGCAGCTAATTCCCACTTAAGTTCATAGTGTAGATAGGCGACTATATTTGCTTCGTCCACGGGTGTCATATCTTCCCTGTAAAGGTTCTCGTGGACTCTCATTAATATTGTGTCCTCGTCGTTTAACTTTTTGACTACAGCTTTTATTTTTTCTCTCCCTAATTGCTTACAGGCGAGGTATCGCCTGTTGCCCACGATAATCTCAAAATTATCCCCCACAGGGCGCACAACTATTGCCTGTATCTGTCCTTGCTCCTTGATACTTATGGCAAGCTCTGTGATTTTATCAATATTCTGCCTTTCCCTGACATCCAGGGCAGGCGGAACAATTTTACTCATCATTATTTCTTTTTCCATTTTTCCCCCTCCCTCTGTTTTTCCAACAATCATCACTATACTGCACCGCTCTACACATTTCTGGTTCATCTTTTGCCGCCCTGTCACAAGCGTCTTTCCTTGTCGCGTCTTCCCACGATGGTTTGAATGCTATTATACGCATTTGTTTTTTTAGTTCATCTTCCGCCTCTTCACACAGCTTTATCATTGATTTCCCCTCCTTTGTTTATAATATTATTTTTTCTGTTCATCGGAACTATAAAAGCATCATCAATGCTTCTGATTGAAATTTCCGTTTCGGAAATTTTATTAATCACGAAGTGAGTATTAAATCCCCAGTTCATGTCTTGAACAAGCTGTTTCGGAATTACTATCTGCACGCTGTTACTGTGCCTAAATGCTTTCGCAATCCATTTCACCGTATTGCCTCCTTTCATGTTAATTTTGAGATTTTACTTCTTATCTCATTTGCAATTTCGTATTGGCTGTCTGATTCTTTGAGCAGTAGTATCCCTGCCCTTACTTTTTCTTCTCCTCTTAGCCTGCTATGTTCCGCGAGAGTTATTGTGATTTCGTATTCTACTATCAGTTTTTTAAGTTGCTCTTCAGAGTCTCGTATATTCATCTTCTCCATCCCTGCATCCGTTGACAATGTCTTCATCTACCATGTTCCTCCTTATTCTTCTACAATATTGCAGCAATATTGTAGAAATTTAGTGCAAAAAAAAAGAGTGATAGATTTCTCTATCACTCTTTTTCCTACTTTCCGTTAAGCCAGTTTTTGTCTAAAACCGGCGACTTCGGTGCCGCCGACATAAATTCGTCAACACCTAGTTCGCCTCCATCCTCTCTGTAGATCCTACATGCGGCTTGCCATTCAGCCCAGTCCGCATTTTCCCCGAAGATTTCTTTCACGAAATCCTCGGGTGGCATTTTCACTTTGTTGAAATGTCTCGTTCCTTCTATTTCCATTTTTTTTCACCTCCTTTTATCTATAATATACATTGTGTTTATGTTGTTGTCAAGTGTTTTTTTTCTTGCTTTCGTATTAAGTTTATATGTATATTTGTATTTCATTTAACGGATAGGGGGTGATAAACAGGAATGAGAACGATTAGAAAGAAAGTGAAAGAGTATGAGCTGACTGATTATGGTAGATGTTTTGTGTTTAAAGCCAAGGTGGCTAATTTTCTAAACAAACTTAAGTTGTTTGGCTCCGGCGGGAAAAACCGAAGCCAAACACAAAAGGAGGAATAATGAGATTATATGATAACATATCACAAGGCATTGTCAAGGTATTAATTGACCATCAAAATCATTTTCAGAAAAGCTATTGTTACCCCACACAGAAAAGAGTGTTATGGTGTCTTGAGGTTTTTCATGGAATTAAAATCAGTATTCGTACATTGAATTACCGGCTGAAGCTTATAGAAGACAATAAAGTGATCAATAGAATACAGAGGCACACGCGGGGGGCTGACGGAATGATGCTTTTTAAGTCAACAGCATACTATTTAGGCATCAATGCGATGAATTTCTTCAAGAAAATCAAGCGTTTTGCCTGTAAAACCCTTAATCTTTGCGGTCTGCAAAGGCTTGCACGATATTATAAGAAATCTAAAGACTTATTAATTAAGATACAGCCTGAAGGTGGACAAGTTGTGGATAACTTGTCTTTTAATTCATCTTAAACACCTTAAAAGCGTCTTTAAGGTAAATATTATATAGTGAGACTGTATAAAATTTAGGCAATTTTACCCCTTCTCAGAAAACCCCTATAAAAACATTATAGTCAAATAAATGACATTTTTCTCTTGACAAACTTAAAATAGTGTTATATATTTGACACATTATTAACTTTTTTGGGAGGGTAAAGCCATGAAGTGGATTTATTCTTTTCTCTGTGTTTTAGTTTTAGTTTTCGTTTTTACGTTATCTTTTGTCTCCGCCCGCACTTCTGTAAAATACACTTTCGACCAGTGTTGCGGTGTTTTTGTTGTAGGCGAAGATACTAAACCTGTTGTTGACATCGATAGGATGTATGCCGCCACAGGAGCGACAATACAGAGTAACTTTCACGCGAAGGTAAATAAATATTTTTTTGGGCGTGAGGGTAATTCATTAACAGATATAGTTTTGAGTGATAAAAATTTTACTGTTTTATATTCCAAACTTTCCGATTCAGGATTTTCTCTATCGGATTAACTAATTTTTTTGGGAGGGCAAAAATATGCCGCCAGTCAGGTCAATAAGTGAAATTGCGAAAAAATGGGCTGAGGTTACACCTCAGAGGGCACCACAATATGAGGCAGGAGTAAAAGCTCCTAAGCAATCATGGGAAAATAACACTAAAGCCGCAAATGATTCTTACAAAGCAGGAATCCAGGCGGCCATCGCACAGGACCGCTTTAGTAAGGGAGTAACAAAAGCGGGTCAGGCTAAGTGGGTTAAAGGAGCGGTTGAAAAAGGCGTTGCCCGATTTGGTCCTGGCGTTCAGGTTGCAGAGGGCGATTTCAATAAAGGCTTCGCTCCTTATCGCGATGCGATTGAGAAAGCAGTTTTGCCCCCTCGTTTTGCAAGGAGAGATCCGCGTAATATAGAGAGAGTAAGGGGTATGGTTACAGCTCTCATCGCTGAGAAGCAAAAGCAGATAGGGTAAAAAAGTCAACATAATTACGTGGAGGACAAAAATATGAAGTATAGAGAAATTTATTTAGAAAAGGATTTAACCCTCGCTGATAGCGGGTCTAAAACCGTTGAGATAGCGGTTGTGGACCCTATTAGTGAGCTATATATCAAGTTATATGCAACTAACGGGGCTACCTCTAATAAGGGGAGTCCAATCGCCCGCTGCATCTCAAAGGTTGAGGTCTTTGATGGTGCTGATAAATTGTTTAGCATGGATGGCAGGCTTGCTCACGCCCTTGCATATTACCGCAGCGAAAGAATTCCAATGACGACACTAAACAGTATCGGGAGTTATGTTCAGTCTGTCCATATTCCAATCCGATTCGGTAGACGTCTTTGGGATCATCAGCTTGCGCTTGTGCCGCAGGCATTTCGTAATTTACAGTTAAAGATTACATGGGATCTTGCAGCTATCAACGCTGTAGGAGCGACGGGTTTTGTTACTGGCTCCGGCAAGATGTCTGTTATAGCTAGGGTGATGGAAGGGGTTGACCCCGCACCCACTGCCTTTATTATGTCAAAGGATCATTTTAGTTTCACCTCCGCTGCATCCGGGGACGAGAGAGTATCTCTTCCTACCGATTTTCCTTACATTGATTTGATGGTCAGGGCTTTTGAAAGCGGCGTAGATGTAACAGACTCAATCACAAATTTAAAACTCTCTCTTGACTTTGATAAAGATATTCCTTTTGACTTAACAACTGTAGACATTAAAGGTCGCATGATAGAGATGTTTGGCGAGGTAGAGTTACCCCATTTCATTCTTTCTGACGATGCAGAAGCTCACGAGAGCTGGGTTGGTATTGAATCTAATATATCCGCCGTGTCTGCAAGTGCAGATATAATTGTGTCCTGCACGACGCTGTCTGGAGGCAAATATACTCTCCAGCTGCTCAATGATGCAGGCGTGGCTCAGAACGCAAAAACGGTGTTCACAAGAATACTCGGGCAGGTTCTCTGGAATTGCTACTACCACGGATTTGGAAATCTTGACGATCCCACTTCATATCTTGCCGCCCCTGAGCATGGCGATATAAAAGTTCATTTGACACAGGGCAACGCAGGTGCGGAGTGTAATATTGTTTTATCTCAGCTACGCAGTTATGCGAAATAGGGGGTAAAAATGGGTAAACCACGAAGAGCTGTTTTTGAGCGTGCTACTCCTGTTTCATCTAAAACTAAGGCGAAGGCTATACATGACATAGCTGCGGAAATTAGTGCAGCCACAGCCGCGGCCAGACCGGTTTCTGCTGATAGGGTTAGAAATGCAGTAACATCAGCCGCCTTAGGCAGACGTTGTATTGTTCCTATTTATGCCGATCAAACACGTGAAGTTGTGCGTGAGATTATTTCTCCTCGTCCTCCTTCTCCTCCCCCTCTTATTCCTGTGAATTGTTTTATTGCGACTCTTTTTGGTGAGGAGCTTCCAGATTTTCCTGCCGGAACTTTTTTGTTTGGTGGAATGAAACGTGTTAATCCTGGCGGAAAAATGACGTTGCAAGAACTTGTAAACACATATCCAAATCCTCCGTGGGTTCCGGCGGGCGTAGTTCCTCCTAAATTGCGTGCTCCCCGGTATGGCCCTGCCATTACAGAATATTTAATGAAACCTCCGCCCGGGTATGTATGTGCGGTTGTCATCGATACAAATCAACGCGCCCCCATTGGTAGCATGGTGTCCACTGGTGGGCCTGCGCCAGTTATAAGGCCTCCACCCCCAACTATTCGCCCCAGCCTGCCTCCGCCGCCGCCGCGAGTAACATTTGGTCGGATTCCCGTGTTTCCATCTGCAGGCATATTGGAATTTGCATCCAGATATGATGCCGAAACTGGTAAATGGGTTCGTGTCCAAGTTGGGCCACATGCCTAACAGGAGATTAATTTATGGTTGAACAAAAAATACTTGTAACAGAGCTTCCCGACTCAGGCAGAGTTTTAGATCAGGATGTAAATGAGTGGGTGTCAGGGTGGCAGAATTTTTTTCGCATTCAGAAAACCGTTATATTCATTGATGCTCAAACTTTTGCCGCATCTACATCGTATGACAAGCTAGAAAGATTTCAGTGCGGCAAATACCGCTTTTTTGATTTGATTGTAGATGTTGACGTAACAGGCACACCAACTCTGCTTACAGTTAATCTTGAATTTTCAGATGACGGAATTACTTGGTATAAATTAATGAATGGTCCGTTTGGTGATCTTAGTTTCGGCAATGCAGCAGGTGATTTAAAAGAATGTATACAGGGGAAAATCAATAGTCCTTACTGCCGCATAACCGCTACGGTGAGCGGCACAGATGCAAGCAATACCTTTAAACTTACCGCTAAAATGAATTTTAGTGGTTGATAAAGCTGTAAAAATATATGTCAGGAGCTATACATTTAACTGATAGGTCAGAAGTAATTGTTCGCACTATTGCATCTCCCTCTACCAATCCGCGTTCTACCTGTTTTGATGGTAGACATTATTGGCACAGTGATAGCAGCTCCGATTTGATTTACAAGCTTGATAGACTTGGTAATCGCATAAAGAGCTTTACTTCGCCGGACCCCAACCCTCGTTCCATCGCTTTCAATGGTAGACACATACTGCTTGGTGTTTTTAGTGGTGCATCTCCTGGTATTTATATTTATGATGTTAACTTTAATTTGATTCGGTTTAGGTCGTTGCCCGTCCCCGATACAGATACAGCAGGGATAACGTTCGATGGCAGACATTATTATATCGTTGACAATAATAATGATTTAATAAAAAAGCGCGATCCTCTTAATAATCTGATCCGTTCTTACGCTACTCCTGCTTCCAGTACTCGTGGTATATGTTTCAATGGCAGGCATAATTATACTTATGATAATGCTGATGGCTTACTTCGTAAGCTTCGATCGAATGGGGATTTGATTCAAGCAATAGATACCCTGAGTTTTGCATACAGGGACATTAGTTTTGATGGGCGGTATTTAATAATTACACAGGAGGAAGAAGGAATATAATTTTTATGTTTTGGCTCTCTGAATTCATAACTAAACGGAGGTCACAAAATGAAAACAGGATGGAAGACAACGGAGTTCTGGATCACTATTTTTACAGTCACAAACGGATTCGTGGGTCAATACGCAGAATTGATCCCGCCTCCTTGGGGGTTAGTCGTTTCTGCGGTCGTAGGGGCCGCGTATACAATTTCAAGAGGACTTGCTAAGGCTGGCTGAGGATGCAAAAAAACGGACATAGTAAGATACCAACCAGCACGAGATAAGGCAAAGGAAGTGCCTTTTTGTGCGTTGATTTGGGGGTAAAATGGGTATAGCAGTAAGTTTGAAAGCTTTAGGTATAAATACTGACGATGCCCGCTCTGTGGCTGAGGGACTTAATCGTCTTATTGTGACGAAAGAGCAAAAACTCAAACTCTTACAAGAGTATGCTGTTGAACGAGGCATCGTCATTTCAAAAGAAATAGAGGCTATCATTCATGAGTGACGTAATTGCTCTTATTGGTCTATTGATTGTTGTCGGCGGTTCTATATTTACGTGGGTTGTTCGTGTTGAGCGTAAGCTTGCATCAATTTGCAGTGATTTATTTTTTATTAAGTCGCACATTCTGAAATGGAATCGTAGATCGCCTGTTGATGCAGAATGAATTATGACAGAAAGACAAAAACAGTCTCTATTTATAAAACTGCTTCCACGCCTGATTGACATGGCTCACGATCTCGGTTACGAGCTCACCTGCGGTGATTTGCACAGCAAAGAATCTTACTTAGTTCACAAAGTAGATTCTCAGCATTATCGCCGGCTTGCTATCGATCTTAACCTTTTCAAAGACGGTGTATTTTTGAAAAACACCGAAGACCACAGACTCCTCGGAGACTACTGGGAGTCATTAAACCCCTTGTGCCGCTGGGGTGGCAGATATGGTGATGGGAATCATTACGAAATAATATAGGTGACAATCTATGAAACCTGAACTCGGTCAATTATATTTACCTTCGTGGCGTGGTCACCCTCCCCACATGAGCTCGCTGGATTTGCCGCTTTGGGACAGGTTTCAGGACCAGTATGGCTCGCAGTTTTTAGGATTTTATTTTGACGCCTTGGTTGGCACTCCTTCCGAAGTCCCGCCCGGAACTGATGAAAAAATGTTAAAAATGTGGACTCGTTTAACCGCGAAGCGGATAGACGCCGTCGGTGTAAAGCCTGATCAGTATTGGCTCATAGAATTTCGTCCTAACGCCGCAGCTGGCGCACTTGGAACCATAGTCACATATATGACTGCATGGCGTAAAGACCCGCCTGATGATTTACCTGTTCAGCCTGTTATTGTTTCCGATGTGTTTGATCCTGACATCATTGACAACGCCCACGTCCTCGGCATTCAGCTAATTAAAATATAATTTTATGTCCCCCGAAACCCCTGAAGACATCTTGCTTCGTTACCAAATCCTTGAATCTCGTCTCGCTATAGAAAGAATTGAAGAGGAAGAGACCGCTCTGGAACGTTCAACGGTGGCGGAGATTGAAAGACAGAAATATATATTTGAGGAAGATCAACGTATAAAATTTGAGAAAGGGAGAGAGCGGCGAACGGAAGATGAGAGAAAAAAAATAAGACAATCAAAAAAGGATAGAGAATTAATTACAAAACTAGATCGCGGTATAAAAAAATTTAGAGAGCGCAGGGAGCGTAAAGAGCGGAAGGAGTTAGAAAAAATAAACAAGAGACTTGCGAGGGCAAGGCTTAGGGAAGAGAAAAAAACGGTTAAAGCTGAAATCAAGCTATTTCATGACTGGGAGAGAGAACTTAAGCAAAAACAAAAGGAAATAGAACAAGAGGAAGAAGATAATAAAAGCGCATTTATTGAGTGGCTCAAAACCCCCATACAGGAGCTTGCCAATTTGCCTGAAGCCCTAAAGGCTGACTATAAAGATTTATTTGAAAGAGAGAAACCCCGTCGAACCGTTATCAAACCCCCCGGCTGGGAAGATATTATTAAATTAAGACCTGACGTTCCCGTTAGCCCCGCCGAAAAGCGGGCATGGAGTGAGTGGAGGAAAAAGGCGAAAAGAGCGGGACACGATAAACTTGGTTATGACCTTCTTAAAATTGCATTTGCAACAAAAGATGCCGGCTCTCCGCCGATCAGTTCTGAACAAATATTAACTATGGGCAGGAGATATGCCAGAGCTTCACAACTAATGCAATCGCCTACCCCGAAAACCGTTAGTAATATAGGTTCTGTTCTAACATGGTTTGATGATGTTAATGATGCCCTGGTTTCACTCGCCTACCTTCAGCGAGTTGGATATGCCTTGATGCGAGGTACGTCACCCAAACTGGCTACGCGAATGTTACCCGGAATCAAATATGTTCTCATAGCCAAAGACCTCTTTGATATTGCAAAGGGGTTTCGTGCTTTAAATCTTTTACACAGTGACGGTAAAAGAAAATACTGGCAGATTCTCGAAGCAATTGCACCGACGACAAAGAAAAAAATAACAGGCATGAGAAAGTTAAAGAATTTACTACCTACATTTTCCGAAGCAATACAGATTGCACAAACCACAGAGGTCTTAACCGGGTATGGATTGAGCCTCGGCCCAGCCGTCGGCTTTGGTCTTGACGGCTATTTCGGTGCAGCCCGGCAATCCGAATTAGCCGGCATGTCAAAATATACAGAGCCTGTTCACGTTTATGAAGGCATGAAAAATATTAAAGGACTGACAGATAAATCACCAAACCTAACCCCTGCGACCCTTGATTCCATGCGTATCTTGAACGCTCTGCCCAATATTTTTCCATTTATTTTGGATTTATCTTTTGATGATGTATTACTTTTACTCACAGCCGCAAATCATGCGGCTGTATATCTTGCTGAATCGGGAGATTTACAAGATATAGATGTGTGGGCTGCTGATAATATTGATACTCCTGAGCCGCCTCCTACAATTTCCGAAGATGTTAGATTTGATTTAGAGGAGCTAGGTGTCCCCGATCCTGGCCCCACGGGCTTACATCCTGTTCTTGGCGGGGTTTCAGAGGTTACTCCTCGCATGAAAGTATCGCTGTCCGCATCTGCGATTAACGATACTTTCCGCCCTCTATTCGTAAAGAATAGAGATGACCCTCGCGTTGGCTATGCTGCTACAATAATTGCCGAGCTTGCGGACAACCTTATAAAAGCTTACGAAGGCAAGGATGTAAAAATTGAAACTAAGTTAGGACCTGCCGCAGCTGGTTTTTTCCAGATGCGAGAATTTGGACTTGATAAGAAACTCGGCACACCTGAAGACTTGGAAATGAGTTTAGCAGCTAACATTACAGACAGGCTTATTCGTAGCCAGCAGGCCCGCCTTCCTTATTCCGAAGCCGATGCTCTCGTTGATATTTACCGCCGCCTGATTTGAGTCTGGCGGTAAAACTTAAGGGGCAGGTCCTGACACCCGTCCCCCTACACACTTAAATTGATATCTCGTAATCTTCAGGTATATTAATTTCTTTCCATTTCATCAGATGCCTACGGATGGCAGCTATCTGCCCTTCAGCCCATCTCTCCGCCTCCTGCGGAGTTTTTGTTATGTTTGTGATTTTATCCGTTTCCCCTCTTGCGTGATAGTCAATCTGCCTGACTGAGCGTTTTTAGTTTCATGCAAAGACATAAAGATTGCTCTTTTATGGGTTGTGGAGAGTAAATAATCCCACATTCGGGGTGGATGGGTAAAGGGAAGGATGGGGGAAATACGTAGAGATAAACGAAGGATTTCGTCCCCTCCTTCCCTTTTATAATGTATTTTGTTTTGTATTATATTTTTTATAAAACTTTGCCTCTGGGAAAACTTTTAGCGTAGTCATACGGTTTGAACTCTGTGCGTTTCAAACGGTATGATCGGAGCGGTTAAAAAGCCATAGCGTCGCTCGGGTGGTCGGGCGTCCATTTCTTCGGAGAAAGTAAAATTGATTTTCAGTTTTTCTTGAAAATAATTTTACGCTTTGAGTAATATAGTGATAGCGTATATTACGAGGTCAGGGGGACGCCCGACCAC
>JBBUCK010000105.1:0-1998 GCA_038057845.1 Patescibacteria group bacterium | reverse complement strand
GACCTTGCAAGGTTTTTAAAAAATGGAGGCAATCTATGGGAATATGCGGATAAAGCCCAAATAACGCATGAAGAAGCAGATAAGATTCGTGATGAAATACAAAACGAAAGCCTTAAAAAACTGTTAAAAATCGGTATGGACGCATCGGAAGATCCTGATGGATTTCCAGATTTCGTCTCTTTTAGACCTCGCATATATGCAGACAGCCAATTTTGACCAAGTCCACAAAAGCCGTCCTAAGTAAAACGAAGGACGGCTTTTTAATTAAAGTTGACATATAGTTTCCATAATCTAGTATGTCTATAGAAAAAGAAAACCTACATTTTAATTGGAAAGGAGGTACGGATGGAAAAGGTGTCCAATCCCGGAACACAGGCACATTATGAAATGTATTGCGAACAAGGGGGTGACAGATGGAAATATGGGAATTTTTTCGGAGTACCAGAGGAATTAGTGGAAAGACTGGCAAAGCGAAGTGCTGAAAAAGCATGTGAAGAGTTGAGAGAACTTCTTGGGTTAAAAGATAATTATTTGGGTCCTGACCCAAGTGTATTATTCTGGGGACCGGTAATCTTCATTGTTTTTTTTATCTTCTTTGTTTGGTCTATAAGCCACAAATGAAGAACCTCACAGCAAGTCGTTCGACTCTGAGAGTCTCAGACTCGATGAGCTGACGAGGTATCTTCATTTTTGAGAACCTCTCGGTTCTCAACGCTCGCAGACTCATTGCTCTCCTCCACAGGGAAAACTAGAGTTTTCCCCGACCTCTTCGAGTCTGAGACTCTCAGAGTCTGAACGACCCCTTTCCTCGCGCATTCATCCCCGCAGTAGAACTGACGGGGAATTCTGCGCTAACATTAAAAAGCCGTCAGGGTAACTGGCGGCTTTTTTCTTTATCTTTTATTCGTCTTCCCTATCAGGCTTTTCTATAGTAAGAACCTCAATGCCCGGAGTTTCCCCAGTAATACGCAAAACATCTTTATCAATTTTTCCGAGCTCTTTGTATGCTTTGTTGTAGTGATTAACTGTCGTTCCAAGCGTATTTCCCATAGCGGAAAAATACTGCTCATAGGCGCCTAAATGCTTTCCTAGGTCCGCCACCCTCTTGATAATATCCTTAGCCGTTTCCTCAATTTGAAGGGCCTTAAGACCTTGTAGAACTGTCTGAAGGTATGCAAGAAAAGACGTTGGAGAAACAATGATAACGTGTTTTTCTTTGAAAGCGTATTCAATAAGGTCCCGAGTATTTACTTTAGTCGCCCCCACCCCGTTTACAAGAAGGTCGTAGTAGATAGCTTCGTGAGGAATAAACATAAAAGCAAAGTCCATCGTATTTTCGGAAGGTTTTACATATTTTGACGTCTCATCAATACGATTCTTTAGGTCCCCTCTGAAAAGCTTTTCAAGCTCATCGCGTCTTGCTTGGTCTTTTTCTTCAATCAAACGATTGTAATTTTCCAATGAAAATTTTGAATCTATAGGAATCACTTTATCTTTGACAAATACCACCGCGTCAACAATCGTGCCGTCCTTGAATTCATATTGCATTTGATAGCTTCCTGTCGGTAATACGTTTTTAAGGAGCGTTTCCAAAAAATATTCTCCGAGTATCCCCCTCTGCTTGGGGTTTTTCAAAACATCCTGCAGCGACTGAAGCTGGTCTGCGAAAGAAACAACCTGGCGATTAGTTTCATCGAGCCGAGTAAGCTTTTCTGTGACATCACGAATAATTTTTGCCGAAGTTTCGCTCGTGCGATGTAAAGAGTCCGTCATCTGTCGTGAATTTTCTATAAGCTTACTATCTACCGTTTGCGTGAGCTCTGACTGTCGGCGAGTCAGCTCGTTCATTTGCTCTAAAATAAGTTTGAGACCGGAATCATTATTTTCCTTCTCGGGAGGCTTCTTTCCCAAGAAAAACCAAAGCAAAAAACCGTTGAGAATAAGAAATGCTCCACCCATGAGAAGAATCAGTATAGTTTGCGACATAGCGATATTATA
>JBBUCK010000104.1:0-1030 GCA_038057845.1 Patescibacteria group bacterium | reverse complement strand
TGTAAATTCTGGGGTGAAATGCAACCAATCACTAATAATTTTTAAATATACCACACTCTCTCGCTACTTCATTAGCGGTTCGGTAACCAAGCGATTTTCGATACTTGTTGTTTAGGATTTCTAGCTTCTCTTGAAACTCCTCTTTAGATATTTTTGCTAGGTTAGTCCCCTTAGGCCAAAACCACCGACGGCACAAGCCGATACTGGATTCAATAAATGGTTTCTGTCGGGGTGAAGCCGGATCGCAGAAATAGGTGACCACGCCAAACTGTTCATGCTCGATATTTTCAATCCCTTGATCCATGATCAGAGCATCAACTTCATATTCAGTTTTCACTTGTTTAATTACGCGCGTGGTGTGTTTCGGCCGCAAACTTTTTACCAAATTGCCTTTAAGTAACTTTGACTCTTGCCAGCCCACTAACACAGCACTGGCTTTCGAAACTTTCTTTGGTGAAAGAAAAGTGTCACCTTCGGCCACCACCCCGGGATTAGAAGAAAGGTTATGGATACTCACTAAATTGGGAATAATATGCCGTTTCGGATTACCAGTTTGAGGTTTCGGATACCACCGTTTAGTGCACAAATATTGGCAGTAACTTTGACCATAGACACTACGGAGCCAACGATAGATGGCATCACTCGAAACTCGAATCGGCCACTTTTCTTCACTCATCCGACCAGCAATCCCTTCTGGAGCTTGGCTTCGCTTTAGTTCCCTAACGATATGTTGCTTGAGCCAAGGATGCGCCTCAATCTTCATCCCTTGATACTTGGAGTTACTGCGCCTAATTAAGGCTTTGTGGTTGGCCATCGTGGCTCGATATCTGCCATCAGTCATTTGCCGTGTCTCGATTTCTCGAGACACGGTGCTTTTGTGTACCCCTAGTATCTTGGCAATGGTTTGTTTTTCCTCCCCACTATTCCACAGGGCTTCAAGCCGATCCCGATCGTAAATCGTCAAATGTTTGAATGCTTTTCTCATAGGTTTTCATCTTACCTGTGGTTGCATTTCAAACAAGAATTTTCA
>JBBUCK010000103.1:0-1278 GCA_038057845.1 Patescibacteria group bacterium | reverse complement strand
TTTCGGGATATGGAAGTGGGGCTATTATGGCTGTACCCGCTCATGATGAACGTGACTTTGAATTTGCTAAAAAATACAGTCTACCAGTTAAAGATGTTGTTATCCCACTTCGTATAGACAAAGTTAATCCTCCTATAGCAGGGAAAAAGGTTGTTGAGAGAAAAACTATTCATGCAGTTATTCGCAATCCAAAAAGTAATAAAATACTTTGTCTTAAATGGAAAAAACATCCGTGGACTGGGTTTATAGTTGGTGGAGTTGATGATGGGGAAGATATAGTAAAAGCGGCTAAACGAGAAGTCAGAGAAGAAACAGGGTATAAAAATTTAAAATTTATCAAAACCTCTGGTGCTCCAACGCGAGGAGAATATTTTGCTGCGCATAAAGATGAAAATCGTGTTGCATACAGTACAGCAGTTTATTTTGAACTTATTGATGAGGAAAGGGATGATATAACGAATGAGGAATCTGAAAAATACGAAATAGTGTGGCTTACTGAAGAAGAAATACAAAAGGGACCATTTACCTGCGCAGAAGTCGATGTTTGGTTTAAGCGGCTTTTTGGAAAAGAGAATGCTTATACAGAAAATGGGGTTTTAATGAACTCCGGAAAATTTGACGGTATAGAAAATAAAAAGGCGGGAGAAGAAATCACGAAAGAATTTGGGAAAAAAGCAATAACATACAAAATTAAAGATTGGGTATTTTCTCGTCAAAGATATTGGGGAGAACCAATTCCTCTTATTCATTGTGAAAAATGCGGAGTTGTTTCTATCCCTGAAAAAGATTTACCAGTCACTCTTCCGGAAGTAAAACATTATGAACCGACAGGCACGGGAGAATCTCCTCTCGCGAATATTTCTGAATGGGTAAATGTGAAATGTCCAAAGTGTGGTGGTTCTGCCAAACGAGAGACGAATACAATGCCTCAATGGGCAGGTTCATGTTGGTACCATCTCCGCTATATGGACCCTCACAATGACGAGGCTTTCGTTGACCCAACCAAAGAAAAATATTGGGCGCCAGTTGATATGTATGTTGGCGGGACAGAACATGCAACCCGCCATCTCATTTATTCTCGTTTTTGGCATAAGTTTCTTTTTGATATTGGGGTAGTAAGTACTTCAGAGCCTTTTTCTCATTTAAAAAATCAAGGCCTCATTATGGGGAATGATGGACGTAAGATGAGTAAGCGTTTTGGAAATGTGATTAATCCGGATGATATTGTGCGTGATTTTGGGGCCGATTCTTTGAGAGTGTACATTGCTTTTATGGGTC
>JBBUCK010000102.1:0-1621 GCA_038057845.1 Patescibacteria group bacterium | reverse complement strand
CTTTCCCTTCCAAACCTTTAACTTTCTGGTAGATATCTTCTGCAATAAAAGGAGTAAATGGCGCAAGAAGTTTTGATAGCTCTTTAAGAACAAACTGTGTGGTCACTTTTGCATCTGCTTTGTCTGTTAAGTCATCTCCTTTGAATCGTTCACGAGAACGACGAATATACCAAGTAGAGAGGTCATCAACAAAATCAAGAAGTGGACGTGTGGCGGAATCGAGAAGATATTCTTCCATACTTTTTGTTATAGAATTCCTTAATTCCGCAAGACGAGAAATAATCCATTTATCAAGAATGTTTCTGTCACTTCTTCCCTTTTGAGAATCGCCAGGATACATTTCATAAAATGAATGGACATTGGAAAGACGCAAGAGAAGTTTTTTCACCACTTCATCAACACCTTTTTCAGAAAAAGAAAAATCCTCTCCGTGTACAACTGGGGATGACAAAAGATAGTATCGCATCGCATCGGCGCCATACTTATCAAAAATAAAATCAACTGGGGGGTAGTTATTGAGGCTCTTGGACATCTTTTGTCCATCTTCCGCAAGAATCGTGCCATTTACGACAACATTTTTGTATGGAGTTTTCCCGAAAAGCCCGACCGAAAGCATAAGAAGCGAATAAAACCACCCGCGCGTCTGGTCTACTCCTTCGGCAATAAAGTCGGCGGGAAAGCGAAATCCTTTTTTTGCGTCAAACTGTTTTGTTTCAAAAGGATAATGGTGACTGGCGTACGGCATTGAGCCCGATTCATACCACGTATCAAATACTTCAGGAATTCTCTCCATTACTCCTCCGCATGTACAAGAAAACTTTACTTCGTCTATATATGGTCGGTGCAAATCAAGCTCATAATTTTTATTATGAGGAATAGGACTAAAAATTAGTTCTTTTACTTCCGCAGTCCTAAGAAACAGTTCGCCCTTAAATTCAACCGCTTCCTTAGGCGTCAGTCCTAAAGCGCCAGCGTGCATAAGCCACGCGGGATATTCGTGGGTAATAATGAGAATTCTTTTCCCTTCGTATGTACTATCAACCTTATATATAAAATCACTCATTCGCTTCTTAACCTGCGTGAGATTTTCACCCCCGAGAGGTATTTTTTCAAATCTTTCTACAAGAGGAGAAAAATTCTGATAGTCGGAATCCGATTTCCCATTAAACTCTCCCATCTGAACTTCTTGTATGCGTTCATCAACAATAATCTCTTTTACCCCAGCAATTTCTGCGATAATGTCAGCCGTTTCTTTTGCCCGAATAAGCGGCGAAGTAATGATTAGGTCAATCTTTCCTTTTAGTTTTTTCGCTGTCTCTTGCGCCTCTTTTTTCCCTTTTTCGGTCAATGGTCGGGGAGTATTGTTATTGGCATTCAAAATATCCAAAACATTACTTTCTGATTCCCCATGCCGCATTGTAAAGTATTTGTTTTTGCTTTTTGTTTTTTCTTTGAGCTCTTCTACAGAACCAATAACAACTTTTGTATCGCATTCTTTGCAGACCCATACAGGAAGAGTCGAACCCCAATAGCGGCTTCGTGAAATTGCCCAGTCGCGCGCGCCTTCAAGCCATTTTCCAAAACGGCCATCGCGAATATCTTCTGGTACCCAATTAACCTT
>JBBUCK010000101.1:0-2478 GCA_038057845.1 Patescibacteria group bacterium | reverse complement strand
TAAATCCCCCTCGCGCTTCTTTTGTTGTCACGATATTGTTTGTCGCGATTTCTTCCTCTTTTGTATTCTCCTGATAAATTTGCCCATTCAAAACGACTGCTTTTATGATTACTATCATTCTCGCAACAATTTGCTTTCCCAAAATATACTTTAAGCCAATCATGTATTCCCCAATATCCAACCTTATTTCCTTTATAATGAGGACTTAAAATCCCACTGACAATTCTTCTGAACGGACGCATTTCAACATTATTTTTTAATATCTTGTAAGTATAATGACAAGATACTAAACATTCCTTGCTAATCCTTTCCCTCCCCAATCCTGATTTGTACAATTCAATTATTTTATTTTCTAAATCTTGTTTCATTTTTATATACCTCTCGCAGCTCTAACATTTCTTTCAATAAGAAAACCTAGCTCCTCGGCGGTCTTGGCGATGGATTGGGTGCTATCCATTGTGGCATTAGCGATGTAGATGTTTACCTCACCAGCGCCGCCTTGATTTCTGCTACCCAAAGGAATGAATGTCGCGCGTTCCGGGCCGCCTTCCCCTGCCAAAAATAAAGTTGGCCTGGTGACGATGTCATCTCCGCCGCGCGCTCTAGGAATAGCGATCTTTTCGCCAATATCTGATCCGGCGGCTGAACCAACACTAACCTGCAATGTCCGTCCTGTCGCGGCCATAGTCCCAGCGGCGACAGTTGCCGCTCCTGCCAGTAAAGCTGAGCCTGCGGCGGCAACGCCTGCGGCTCCAAGTGTGGCAATATTAGCCACCACAGCCGCCGGAGCATAGGCTTGGTAGATAGCTGCTCCGGCTATACGAGCCGCGGTGACTGAACCTGCTAACAACGTTTTTTCCAAAACGAAAGCCACAAGTTTCTGAACCATAAAATTAACAATGGATTGAACCATTGCCATGCCTAATTCTTTAAACGCTTCTTTCGCGGTCTTGGCTCCAGTAATTATTCCAGTCAACGCGGAGGTCATACTTGTTTGTATTGTTTTTCCCACGACAACTGTAAACGCCGCCATCCCCTGATGGGCCAACATAAATTCCTGTTTGTAAAATTGGAGCAACGCCAGCTTTTCTTGATTTATTCTCATCTCCTCCATTAAATCTTGATCGCGAAGTTGAGCCGTCAAAGCAGCCATCTCATTCATCTGCTGCATAGTAATTTGATTCTTGGCAATTTGATTTTCCTGAAGCAATAGAATCGCGTTGTAATACTCTTGCGCACTGATGCCGCCGGAAATAAACATCAGCTTTGAAGTATTCTGCTGTTCAGCGAAATTACGGAGGGCGATTTCTGCTTCAGTGGTTTGAGTTCTATTCCCCTGCATTGCTCCAGTGAATTTCTTGACCTCTTCCTGCGTAGCATTGAAAGCTATCTTCAACGCGTCTTGCTTTGCTATTGAATCGCTCATGCCTGCTTTTCTGGAGGCATGATACGCGACTTCGTATTGTGTCAAAAAAGTAATTGCTTCAAATGTTTTTGTGTACCATTCTTCTATAGAACCAAAAAATCCTTTTATTTCATCTGTAGATCCTCTAAGAAGTACTGAAAAAGCTACTACCGCTGGAGCGAATATAGAACCTATGTTTGAAGTCAATGTATATACCGACAATGTCAAAGAATCAAAAGCGTCTCTGGTTTGTGTATTGTGTTTAGCCCATTGCTGAGTTACAGCAACAATAGCGGCGATAGTAATTGTTATCGGGATTAACGTCTGACGAAAATCTCTTACTGACTTCCCGGCTTCTTTAAATTGATCTCGTAAACTATCATCAGTTTCCTTTGATTGTTTTGATAATTTTTTTAATTCTTCTCTAGTGATACCAAGCTGTTTCATCAGCTCTTTTGTGGCTTTATCATCCAGATTAAGAATTATTCTTATTTCATTTTCCGCCATCTTGTCCTCTTAGAATTTTGTCGATATAGCACATAATCTCGACAAACTTGTTTGTTTCATTCAACCACGCCGTCCCATTAGGTAGGATCCCCATCTTTGACATTTGATATGCCTTTATCCACCAAAGAGCCGCCTTGTCCACAACATCTAACGGACATCGTTTGAATCCAATTCCCGCGATATTCCATTTCTCCCCCAGCGGATGATCCCGCCCTTCGTACTCTTTGCAGTCTTTTTCACAGACATGCAGGAGGGCGGGGATTAGTTTTTTGCGTCATCCTCCGTCACTTTATTGAGCTTGTTTACCTGCTGGACAAGTTCTCCGAGCACCAACATCGGCAAAGCGTTTATAATGTCCCGGACTTCTTTCAACCCTTCGAAATCCTTGACTGAAACGATTGACGCCTCTACCATCTTGACAAGGTCTTCGTTCGTCCCGCTTGAAAACTTAAGCATCTCCAATCCCGTCAACGGACGCATCGTGAAAACCGTCTTGGGTTCGTTCTTGTCATATTTCGAGATAAACTCGACTCGCTCGTTGATGTTTATTCCTGTTAACATTACTC
>JBBUCK010000100.1:0-5195 GCA_038057845.1 Patescibacteria group bacterium | reverse complement strand
TATACACCCCGCTAGAGATTATAGTAGCAAATTGTGTAACACTATCGGGATTCATACTCTACTTTCGTGCTTTTTCGATAACAATTGTAAGGCCTTTCGGAGTTTTATTGATTGCTTCTGTAATTCCATATTCTTCTGTCAGAAGTCGGAACAATCTATCCATTCGCTCTTTAAGAAAGTTAAAATCCATATACTTTGTTCTTCCAGCGAGGAACAAAACAATACGAACTCGATTTCCTTCTTTGAGCCATTCTGAAACCTTTTTTGCCTTGAGAGCGAGATCATGCTCTCCGGTAGCCACTTTTATTTGCACACTTTTCAATTCTACGGCGTGTGCTTTGGCTTTAGCAAGCTTTTGCTTTTTTTGTTCAGCGTACTGAAACTTACCATAATCAAAGATTTTTGCAACCGGTGGCGTTGCGTTTGGTGATATCTCAATCAAGTCAAGGCCAAATTCTTCCGCCTTTTTTAATGATTCTTCAAGAGAGAGAACCCCAAAGTTTTCCCCCGACGGTCCAATAATCCGCAATTCCTTTGCTCGTATTCTGTGATTTATCCTTACGTTAGTAGCCAATTCTTTGGTTTTTTCTCTATATGGTAACCCAGAAAGTCTACCATGAATCGCTGCATGAGGCAATAAATCCAGCACCTTCCCACAAGGTATTCATCCCTGCGGGAAGGATTTATATTTCTATTTATCCCTGCGGCAAGACCACAGGATATTCCGGAAGGTGCTGGATAAATCAGCTTATAGGAAGTTGATCTGTATCCCTTCAGTCCCGAGACTTCAGGCCTTCGGCTATGAGACTCAGGACATTCCTCTCTGAGAGACTCAGTCTCGATGAGCTCGAAGAGATTGAAGGACTTATAAGGGAAAGGACCCTTTCGACTTCCAAGTTGAGCTTCCAAGTATTACTAAAAAATGTCAGACCTACGTCCTAGAGCGGGGGTATTGTGTTTGGTGATATTATATATTCATGCATCCATACTTAATAACTTATATGACGAATCTTGCCGTTAACGTCATACTCCCAAGTTTTCTCGGTTTGTTTTTGTTGTTCTCAACTGATACAAAAAAAAATAGGCATGCCGCTTTTACTATTCATGTTTCTTTCGCAGTTGTCTTTTGGGCATTTTTTAATTTCCTCGGTCTTGCTTCAGCGGTTGTTTCAGGAGATAGGGAAACGTCATTTATTTTAACAGCAATAAGTTATTTTGGTCTGGCGTTCATTCCCCCTTCAGTTATTTCTCTCTACTCCGCGTTCTTAGACACCTTTACACCAACTTCCCACAACAAATATCGTTTTCCATTTTACGCCCTTGCTTACACAACAATCCTTCTTCTCACATCAGACATTGTTCTACACACTAACTTTATTCTTTCAGGATTAAAGGATGTCGGGTGGACAAAGTTTTTTGTAGCACCCGGAATGTTTTTCAATGCTTTTCTTGCGTATTTTTCCACTGCCTTTACTGTGGGTACCGTATGGCTTATTCTTGCTCGCAAGAAAACCACAGGCATTATTCGCAAACAACTCGATTACATTCTTTGGCCCACTCTCATTGCTGCTGTTGGCGGAACTTCACAGTTTCTTATTCTCTATGATTTGCCTTTCACTATTCCTCCAGTGGGGGGATTTGCGATTCCAGTTTTCGTGTTCGGTCTTTTCTATGCCGTTGCTCGTTTCCACATGTTCAATGCAAAGGTTATTACGGCAGAATTATTTACTATAACTATCTGGCTGCTTCTTTTTGGAAAAATGGTATTTCTTGGAAATCCATCACAACTTCCTCTTGATATAGGTGTTCTGATTCTTTCCATCATTTTCGGTCTTTTAACCATTCGCAGTGTTTTGACGGAAGTGAAACAAAAAGAGAATCTTGATGATGCCAACAAGAAACTTGCTGATCTAAATCAAAATCTCGAAGCGAAAGTAGCCGCTCAAACAGCCGATATCCGTACGGCGTACGAAGTTGAAAAAAAGGCGAGAATCGACCTTGAGACTTTGGACAAAGCCAAAGACCAATTTATTTTAACCACCCAACATCACCTGCGTACGCCCCTTACTGTCATTAATGGCTTTCTCGACTCTCTTCACACCACTGAAAAAAATCTCACGGCCCAAGGGCAGACATCTTTGGAAAAAATACAGCACTCTGCGGCCCAAATGTCAGAAATGGTGAACGATTTTCTCAGTATGGCTCAACATGACGTAGGCAAGATTAGTTTTGATTACGCACCTGCTTCAGTATGGACTCTTATAAACGATATTAAAGTTGACTTTGCGGAAGATATAAAGAAAAAAAAGATATATTTTACCGTCGATTTTTCAGATGAAGCAAAAAAAGCTCTTGTTAAAGCTGATAAAATGCTTAGGCATGCACTATTCAACCTTGTTGATAATGCCGTCAAATATACGGAAGAGGGAGGGGTGACTATATCAGGGACAGTGAAAATTCATCCTATTGAAAAAACAAAGATTCTTCATTTAGAAGTGAAAGATACAGGCATTGGGATTTCTTCTGAAGAGCTTCCAAATTTATTTAAGCGTTATTTTGAACGTGGAATTGAGGCTCAAAAAATCAACACAACAGGAAAAGGTATAGGGCTTGTAATTGTTAAAAATATTATTGATTCACATACTGGAAGAATATTCGCCAGTTCGTTGGGACGTGGAAAGGGCTCAACATTTACAGTTGAACTTCCTGCTGTTTCCTAATACCGCATTAATTTAATTTTGATATTTTAGTGTATTACGGAAACAGCTTAACATGTTGCTTGTTTTGTAACCATACTGCGTCATCATTGCTAGAACAAAAAACCGCCTTTAGGCGGTTTTTGTCATCATTTCTCCAATTTCTTTTACGAAGAGTCGGGGGCTTGTATCCATTTTGAGAACATGACGAGCATTCGGGGTACTTTCGATAGCTGCTTTTATTTCTTCTGTTCCGTAATTTGTAAGCATCACAACGGGCACGGAATCAAACTCTCTGCTCTTGCGAACTTCTTTTAAGATATCGAGACCAGAAATATCAGGAAGAAGAATATCAAGGATAATCACATCAGGGCGGATAGTCGGGTCTTTGCGGTATTCTTCTAATCGTTTCAAAGCGTCTGTACCAGTTGCGAAACTTTCAATATCAAAACCATTACTGCCAAATGACATACAGTAAAGGTCGGCGATTCCCGGTTCATCTTCTACGAAGAAAATTTTGTATTTTTTATCTGGCATAGCCCTCTAAAACAATATCCATATTATAGTCCCTTTTAGAATCCTATCAACTATCCCTTGTCCACTTCTCATTTTGGTCCACTTATCTCTGATATTATTAAAAGTGTATGGAAGCGGGAGTTATTATACGCGCACTCTTTCTCATTGCGATGGCAGTGAATGTTATTGCTGAAGGTGTCGTTGGTTTTTACCTTTTGTTTACTGCGTATAAAAAAAGCGAAACCGTCAGGACTTTCGTTCGCTTTAACTTTGCTCTAGCGTTCTGGGCACTGACGTGGTTTATTTCTCAAGTGACAATTGACCATAAAAGCGCGCTCTTTTGGAATAACCTCGGAATGTTTTTTGCGTCTCTTTTTCCCATACTCTATCTTGACTATAATGCCGCTTTTGCTCGGACTTTTACAGGTTTTTCTTATTTTCGTTCTCGAATCGTTTTTTATATCATTGCGGTCTTTTT
Source organism: Patescibacteria group bacterium (assembly GCA_038057845.1). Taxonomy (GTDB): domain Bacteria; phylum Patescibacteriota; class Minisyncoccia; order Phycocordibacterales; family JAGLPS01; genus JBBUCK01. Next base: position 1,505 of record JBBUCK010000100.1, on the reverse strand, counting down.
TTCCAGCCTCTGGCTCCTTGATGCATTTGCCGGTTCTTCTTTTTTAACCACAGGTCTTTCAGAACATTTATGGTTTCCACGTTGGCCTGACCCATCAGGTACATTTTTTCCATTTTTTCTCGTATATTTTTGTATAGGTTTTACATGGGGTTCTTTTTTGCTCTGGCAAGCGCGAAAGAAGGCGGATAAAGCTGGTAAAACCCAAATCAATATTATTTTTTGGTGCACAGCCGTAGCGGCTGTCTCTGGTACAAGTCAGTATCTGACTTGGTATGACATAGCGTTTCCGCCTTTAGGAGGACTTGTCATTCCGCTTTATGTCTTCGGTCTTCTCTACACTGTCATTCGTTTTGAACTTTTCAGTGTAAAAGTTATTACAGCCCAGCTGTTTACATTCTGTATCTGGGTTCTTTTATCGTTGCGTATACTTCTTTCTCAAGATCAATATACCCGTACGTTCGATATAAGTATTTTCCTCATTGCAATTGTTTTTGGTTTTTTTACTATTCGAAGCGTTTCAAATGAAGTTCATCAAAAAGAAAAATTGAAAGACCTTAATATCCATTTAGAGGACAGGGTTGCCGAACAAACAATCGAGATTCGTAAGGCATACGAAGTTGAAAAAAAGGCTCGTATTGAACTTGAGGAATTGGATAAAACCAAAGACCAATTTATTTTAACCACTCAACACCATCTTCGTACCCCACTTACTATTATCAAAGGTTTTTTGGACTCCGTGCTTTTCACTGAAAAAAATCTAAGTCCTCAGTCGCGCGTAAGTTTGACCAAGGTAGTAAATGCAGCGGATAGAATGGCGGGGATGGTAAATGATTTTCTTGCGGTTTCGCAGTATGAAGTTGGAAAATTATCCCTCAATAAACATCCTCAAAATGTGTGGGAAATAGTGAATGCAATATATCAAGAATTGATATCAGCAATAGAGGTAAAAAAACTTGATTTTAAAATTATTTTTTCGGCTGAAGCAAAAGGCGCGGAAGTCAATGCTGACAAAATGCTTCGTGAGGCTCTCACAAATATTATTGATAACTCTGTTAAATATACAGAGCGGGGGCGAATTCTTATTACAGCAGAAATTATTTCTCACCCGATAGAAAAAATACGAATCCTTCGTGTTGAAATTAAAGACACTGGCATCGGTATTCCGACAGAAGATATTCCCAAGATGTTTAAACGTTATTTCGAACGCGGCATTGAGGCGCAAAAAATGTACACGACAGGCAAAGGTATTGGCCTAACGCTTGCGCGAAGTATCATCCAAGCTCATAACGGAAGTATTTCCGTATCTTCGGAAGGTGTGGGGAAGGGCTCAACGTTTGCACTTGAACTTCCTGTAATATAAATTTATTTCTTTGTCTTCCAGTTAAAGCGAGCAATCTCTTTTTTCAGAATCTTGCGCAGGCCGCCGGGCTGTGAGAAAGCGAACACATGAAGCTTTCGCAAGACCTTTCGAGATAATTTCTGAATTATCCAAAAGGTGTACAGCT
>JBBUCK010000099.1:0-3844 GCA_038057845.1 Patescibacteria group bacterium | reverse complement strand
TTGCGCGCGTAGGGCGAGCGGGGTGTATACAGTAATTTCATTTATCGGCTCCTTTCCCGCAACGCCGCCGAAAGCAATATGCCTAGTGTGGTGTCTCCAACGTTTCTTGACATTTGGCGGCTTTGGCCGAGAATCGCTTCTAGTGGATTGTCGACGATAAAGCCAAAAGCAAAGGGACTTCTGAGACAGTACACTAGCGGCACATCGATCCGCCGGGGGCAGGTTTCCTTAAGAGATTTCTTGGCACCTTGCAAAAATATCATCTAATTGCACATAGATTACAATTCTTCGCACATCGTTTCTTGAAAACCTGTCTTAAAATTATTTCAATAAGTGGAATATATGAATGGTAAACTATCTAGGCGGGCATCAAAAAATTAAAGAATCATTTTTGTTTAAACCACATCGGCAGTTTTGGGGCACTAACTTCAATCGACCTTCTCAAAATTAAAGCCAGCTTCCCATAGAAAGATAAATCAAGCAAAGATTGATTAAGCAGGACTATACCCCACTCATAGGTTACCACTTAAGCCGGCATAATTTCTGATGGAAAGGCTTGGAATCGCCTTACGTTCTTTGATAAAGAAATATAAATTTAGCGTTTAAAGGCATAAAAAAAGACGATATTCTCCTTTTAAAAGGTTTGGCCGACCAATGAAACAAAAAAGGAGAATCGTCTTATGAAAAAGATAACCGAGATTGAACGAAAACTCAAAAAAACTTTCGCCAAAGATTTTCGACAAGCTGGCTAAGAAGACAGGGTTTATTCAACGCGTACGAAAGACGGAAGGATTCGACATCTTCTGGTCGATCATCAGCGGTTTTATGATCGGGCAAGCAACCGAAATAGCCGGAATGCTGCGGGCCTTTATCAAAGACACGGATATTAAAATCAATTACAGCGCCTGGCATAAGCGCCTGGCCAAAGAAGGGTTTGCTGAATTTATGCGTGAAACGGCTATGTATTTGATCAACCATATGTACACCCAGCATTTGAAAGCAGAAGGATTATTAAAGCAATTTGATGACATCCATATCCAGGATGGAAGTTCTTTGGCCATCAATGATCTGCTTAAAACAATCTTTCCAGGCCGATTCACTACGACAGCTCCAGCGGCCATTGAACTGCATGTTTATTTTAGCTTGCGGTACAAGAGCTTTCATGGTGTGGATTTAGCTCCTGACACCGTCAGTGAATACAAATTTATGCCCAAAGCATCTGAATATGATCTGGCGAATACCTTAAGCCTCTTTGACCGTGGCTATAACAGCCTCGATCATCTACATGAGATTGAAGAGGCCCAAGGATTCTTCTTAGTACGTATGAAAGACAACATGGCCCCAAGAGTTTTATGGGCCAATCATAAAGACCAGCGCAGGGACGGCTATTTTAGAAATAAGCCCCTGCAAAAGATCAAACTCAACCGCGGTCAGAATTACGACTTCCATGTCGTTTTCGATAAAAAAAAGAATTCCGATGTTTACGAGTCATTGCCTTGTGGAACCCGGTGACCAAAAAACATGTTTTGTTTTTAACCAATGCCAATGTTAAGAAATTACCCTTGCATACCATGGGCCAAATTTATCGTTTACGCTGGCAGATTGAATTGACCTTCAAAGAGCTAAAAAGTTTTACAGAGCTGCGAAAATTCTTAAGCGGCAATGCCAATATTGTTCAGGGGTTTATTTGGGCGGCCTTTTGCGCCCTCTTGGTTCGCAGGTTTATTGTTGCTTGCGCTCAAGAATTTACCCCTATCGTTCTGAGTTTTCATAAGGCGGCCATATCATCCAGGACGTTTATGCTTGATTTTACCCGTTGTGCTCTTAAAAGATTCATTGGTCTAAAGCAATGCCTGAGGGACATCCTTGATTACATCGCCTCAACCATGCATCTTTCCAACCCACACCATCGCTGTTCTTTCGATCTTGCGGGTTTGAAAATCAAAATAGGCGGTTCTTAAGTGGTAACCTATGATACCCCACTCGTGAATGAATGGATGGATAATATCATATTCTTCTCCCAGCTTGCTGCTCCACACCTCGCCAATAAGTTGTCTTGCAGCGTGCTGTGGCTTCCCTAATCCATCAATATAAACAGCAATCTTCTCATAACCATCTTCAAATCTCTCATCCGCACATACCTGAAACCCTTTGGTCGCATAGGCTTTTCTAAAAGCAGATAAAGTTTCTTCTCTTTCAACCCCTTCCGGCCAATAGCTGATCATCATACTGTCAGGCCACCAAAACCTGAAATCTTCACTAGTACTTTGTCAGACATGTTTTCTAATGTTGCTTCCTCTATCTTTAAGGTAAGCAACATTAGAAAACTTAACCGACAAAGTACTAGCCGCCCACGCTATACAATTATAATCTTTGGTTTTAGGACTGGTTATTTTAATTTGCATCTATAAATAAAGATTTTCTTTCGCCCATTTTAACCACATTTTTGTCATCTCTGGGATATTTCCTCTTTGATGTGGTTTCACTGGATCATACCCTGTAATCGCTTTTAATGCCCAAAACCAATAGTCCGGTTGGCGCTCCAACTCAGAAAAAATTAAGGGCAAGACTCCCTTTCCCATCCCAATAATATGTTGATACGCAGGGTGCATACAGATATCTATCATCGAAGACGAGAGTCGAGTAGCGTTCTTCCATTCATCTGCCAAAGAATAGAAATCATCCACAATAACTCTTCGAGAGACTGGAAGATAATAATGTCGCAAAACTTCTTCTAAATTTTCCTGACTAACCCTTACTTCGTTGCTAAACCCACTGCTCTCTTGCATGAACCTACTTAATCTGTTGCCTAAAACCATTGTGCTCATCTAAATAGCTCCTTTGCCCGATCGGTCAAACTGTTCAAGAATATTTCGTTCTTAAAATTACGCAAATCTTCCATGATGCGCGAAATGGCAGGATCATCGGGGTTCAAATTCACTTGTTTAAACACATCGATATCGAAAATTAATGACAATTTATCTGGGCTGAAATTCTTTGTGTCAATGTTCTCTGTAATAACCGCGGTTAGATTTTTATCCATATGTGGAATTACTAGCCTAGCAAAAAATCTGATAATCCTGTCGGGATATTGGGTCCAATCTCCGGGATTGTCAAAATATATTCTTTGAAATCTTTAAGAGGAAGAGGAAGCTCAATACGATTGATGTATCGTAAAGCTAGCCTTGAAACTTTGGCTGGCTTAGCTATTTTGATAAAATGATGCCATAGCTTATTTGCCTCTCCGTTAAATCCCTCCCAACTGGAATAAGGTTTCAACCTATTAAAGGTGAACCCATCAAGTCTAGCCTGAACAATTTTATGACCGTCATTTGAATGAAACCAATAACCATCAACTACACTGGAAGAAGCTATGACCTTTGGCGGCGAATCTTCGCCAAACTGAAAGCCTCCCTCTATTTTTCGCCTATCTTTTTTTACAGGAAAATCATCCTTAATGGAATCTTGAAAGGACAAAAGTACCTCCAGAGTCGTTTCTTTCGGCATGATAACACGGATATCAAATATTGCTTCGGTTATCGGGGGGTTAGGGAATGGGGGTATAGTCATATCTGTAAATGCATTATTTTTTTAATATCTTAACAAAATGTTAGTCACAGAACAACACCTATCTTGCAATTTGCAGACGCTTAATGGAGCCCCACGGGCAAAGCGCGTGGTCTTCTCGCTTCTTGCTTCTCACTTCTTACCACTCGCACCTGCCGACTATCACCTAAAACCTAGACCCTATATGCCTTCCCCCTGCTCTCACGGCCTTCCACCGATCAAATGCTTCTTCTTGTCGTCCTTATCCAGCTTCGCCTTTTTGATCGTTTCCTTGTCG
>JBBUCK010000098.1:0-3212 GCA_038057845.1 Patescibacteria group bacterium | reverse complement strand
ACTCGAACGAGGTCGCAGGCTTTTTCAGAAGAAAAAGACCTGTGACCGATTCTCCCTACCCGCACCCTCTTTATCTTTCCTTGACTTTTGTTAATTAAGTCAATAATCTAGTACTAAATTTCGTACCTTTACAAAAAGGAGGTTTCTTATGTCTTTTCTTGAAATAAGGCCAAAACTGATGGAGATTGTAATACAGACAGAACGGGAAATGAAAAATGAATATAAACGAATGTATTCATATGACCGTCTTCCTTCCAGCTCTGAGGATATTGTCAAACGCAGAACAGAGCTTGGTGTCGTACAGAAAAAATTACTCCAAATACTCAAGAATTTCGAGACACAAATTAATTCTTTTGGTTTTGGCAAAGAAGTCAGAAAATCAATTGATAAACCGCTTTTTGCCATTCATGAACGGCTTGTGAAAGAAAAGATGTTCTTGAGCAATCTCACCTCCTACTATCGATTGGGAGAATTAACAATGAAAGTGGTTTCAGTTGTACGACGAGCAGAATCTCTGGGTTTTAAGATGAGTCCTGAAGAAGAGGCTATTATTAAGGAAATAGACAAAGGAGAAGCAGATCTGCTTTGCTCAATCCTTGATAAGAAAATTAAACCCTTTCACATACCACAAAAATAATTTCAGAGGCACTTTTTAATAGTGCCTCTTTTTATTCAAAACAAAATCCGTCTTTGGGACGGATTTTGTTTTTTCCTCTAGAGAAAATTTATCTAACCGCTTCTTTGAGAGCTTTTGCCGGTCTAAATTTTGGAACTTTCATTGACGGAACCTGAATGGTCGCGCCTGTTCTTGGATTACGGGCCTGTCTGGCTGCTCGTGTTTTTGTTGCAAAAATACCAAGCCCTGCAATTGAAACTTCCTCTTCTTTTTTTAGGGTTGAAACAATTGTATCAATAATAGTGTCAACTGCTTGCTCTGCTTGTGTTTTTGTTACGCTTATCTTTTCTGCGATAGCGTCTACGAGTGATTGTTTGTTCATAGATTCCTTTAGGATTTGCTAATAATTCTCTCGACCCTCTGGAACCCAAGCTCATAAGGCCTGAAAAGCCTGAGTTTAGCCTTGCAGTTAATTATATACAAGGGCTTTCGACGTGCAAGGGCTTCATTAAAGGGTTTTTATTTGATTATTTATCTCTTCCAGTTAGAGTGAGTAATTCCTTTTTCAGAGACTAGCCCGCCTAACTTTATTAACAAACACTAAAAAATTCGTTAATTACGCTTTTTAAATGAGAGACACTTGTTAGTTATTATAAGGAGTATTGATGATAAAGTTTGGGCGGGCTAGTGAACGCGACGGCGTGTGAGAAGCGAATACTTGGAGCTTCGCAAGACCTTGCGAGATTTTTTCCTAAAAATCCACAAGGTGTACTGCTTCTGTAAGAAGCGAGGAATCAGCCCTGGGCTGATATCCGTGCTCTTAAAAAGGAATTACGAACGTATTTTTATCGGGCAAATTCAATAGCTCTCATCTCTCGTATGACATTCACTTTAATTTCTCCAGGATATTTAAGTTCATTTTCGATTCTTAAAGCTATATCTCGAGCCATTTTTTGGGCTTCAACGTCAGAAACTTGGTCAGCTTTAACAAATATTCTCACTTCTCGTCCAGCAGAAATGGCATATGACTTTTCAACTCCAGGAAATGCATTAGCAATCGCTTCAAGGTCTTCAAGGCGTTTCAGATAATTTTCAACAGTATCACGGCGTGCTCCCGGGCGACTTCCGGAAATGGCGTCTGCCGCCTGCACGATATACGATTCGACAGTTTCATATGGATGCTCGTCATGGTGTGATTGCATTGCCTGAATTATCCGTGGGTCAGCTCCAAATTTTTGAAGAATACGTCTTCCTATCTCTACATGTGTACCTGCAACCTCATGGTCTACAGCCTTTCCAATATCGTGGAGGAGGGCTCCAGCTTTGGCAACGTAAATATCTGCGCCAAGTTCTTCAGCAATCATTCCTGCGAGATGTGCCATTTCAATTGAGTGTTGCAGAACATTCTGGCCGTAACTTGTTCGGAAGTGAAGGCGGCCTAAAATTGCAATGATACGGGGGTCGAGATTGAAAATCCCACACTCATACACAGCTTGGTCACCTTTTTCTTTTATAGTTTCATTGATTTCTTGTTTTGCTTTCTCAACCATCTCCTCAATTTTTGCTGGTTGAATTCGTCCATCGGCAATAAGTTTTTCAAGTGCGACTTTGGCAATTTGACGGCGCACTGGATCAAAAGAGGAAAGGGTAATGAGACCTGGAGTGTCATCAACAATTACTTCAACACCGCTTACACGCTCAAAAGCCTTAATATTACGGCCCTCTTTACCGATAATTTTACCTTTGATTTCGTCCGACGGAATAGAGACCGTTGTGGTCATAATGTCTGATGAGACTGAATTGGCAAAACGCTGTACTGCTATCGTAACAATATCGCGGGCTTTTTTGTCGAGTTTTTCTCGTCCAACAATCTCCAATTTTTGCATTCGTATCGCAAGGTCTTCTTCTGCCTGCTTCTCTACAATAGTAAGAAGTTCTTTTTTCGCTTCTTCTGTACTAATCTGAGCTGTTTTTTCAAGCGCTCCTCTTCGTTCCATTTCAAGCGCTTCAGCTTTCTCGCGAATCGTCTTTATTTCCACGACTTTCTGCTTGATATTTTCAATTTCTTTATCAATATCAAGTTGACGTTTATCAAGAAACTCTTCTTTCTTTATAAGACGCGTCTCTGTTTTTTTCAAATCTTCTTCTTTTTCTTTTATTTCACCGCGAGCTTCTTTAAGAGTCTCTTCAGCCTTTTTTTCTGCTTCTGCAACAACGCGCGTAGCTTCACTTTTCGCTTCAAGCAACATTTGCTTCATCTTAAGTTCTGTTGAACCTTTCTTGCCAAGGGAAATTACCCAACGCAAAAAATATCCAAAAGCAACCCCAAGGAGTGCTGCTGACAGAGCGAAGAGAAGCGCTATTTTTAAAGACATGGTAGCGTTACTCCTCTTTTTTTAGATCCCGTCCCTCCTTTACAAAGGAAGTATTCGTTTAGATAGATACCATCAAACTCTTTTCAAAACGTATTAAATAGACTATCTTGTCTCCTATGTTCATGAAGGTAGGGTACACACCAAAAAGCGGAAGTATAAAATTAAAATTAAGTAACACCTGCATAATATAAGATTTTCAGGGTTTTGTAAAATCCAACCTA
>JBBUCK010000097.1:0-8307 GCA_038057845.1 Patescibacteria group bacterium | reverse complement strand
TTCTTGAGAGAATACTGACCTCGAGAAGAATGGTTTAAGGTTTTTAATTTACCCTGAATTAAGGTAAGTGTTTTCCAAAGTATACTACTTAACTTACCCGGAAGAGAAAAAAGAATACCTTTTAAACTACCCTCTCCGTTCCCCCTCAAAAAAACAAAAAGAGTCGCAAGTCGTGGGGCAACATAATCATCAAAGCTAGCAAGCCAGAGAGAAAAAGCAAACTCCCTACCTCGCTTTTCTTCAAGCATCTTTATCCCAAACATGGAAAGTAGAACAAGAAGAGAAACAATAAAAAGGATTTGGGTCATTGCTTACTTTATATTGAGATTACTTTATATTGAGAAACGCACAAACCGTGTTAGCTCTGTCTTTTCCCCGAATTTTTGAACTGCTGCCTCAACGAGATTTTGAATGGTGAGTGTTGGGTCCTTGATGAATGGTTGAGAGAGAAGAACTTTTTCGTTGAAATACACATCCAATTTTCCTTCAAGGATTTTTTCTTGAATTTCTTTAGGTTTGTCGAGAACTTCAGCTTTGAATACCTCGAGAGCTTTATCTCGGGCAGATTCTGGAATATCCCCCTTCTTCAGATATTCAGGAGAAAGAGCCGCGACATGCATTGCAATTTCGTATGCAAGCTTCTTAAACTCTTCATTACGAGCAACAAAATCAGTTTCGCAGGAAAGAATAACCATAGCGCCCACAGTGCCAGTATTGTGTATATAGGAAGCAACGACACCAGAAGCCAAAGTACGGTCTGCTTTTTTATCGGCAACGGCTTTACTCTTCTTACGAAGAATAATAATTGCCTTATCAAGGTCGCCTTGTGCCTCCTCAAGGGCTTTCTTACATTCCATTACGGAAACACCGGTAATGTTTCGTAATTGTTTTATTTGGTCAGTAGTAATCATATTATTTAAAGAACCCCGATAAAACCTGCTTCGAAGATTAAACTTTTGCGCCTCTTCCCTCTTTAAATGACTCAACAAGTTCTTGAACGAAGAAAGATATGCTGTGAATCGAGGTATCATTTCCTGGAATAGGATAGTCAACTTCTTTCAAATCAGAATCTGAACCGCATAATCCAATAATAGGAACATTTTCAAGATGGGCTTCAGCAACAGCGATGTGTTCGCGTCGGGGATCAATTACAAAGAGAGCCGCTGGTTTGTCTTTCAAAGCAATAAGGCCAGAAAACATTACATGCATTTTATCAATCTTTCTATCAATAAGAAGGCGCTCTTTTTTAGTATACTTTCCCACAAATTCACCCTTTTCTCTTTTTGAGACTAAATCTTCATATGTTGAAACTCTCTTTCGAATTTGAGTGAAATTGGTGAGTGTTCCTCCAAGCCAACGGCCTGAAACGTAGGGCATAGAAATTGATTCAGCAGCCTTAAGGATTATTTCTTGAGATTCTTGCTTACCACCCACAAAAAGAATAGCCCCTCCGGCTTTAGCAGTCTCCTTAACAAACTCTTTTGCGGCTTCAAGAGCCTCACTTGTTTTTTCAAGATTGAAGATTTCAACCTTGTTTTTTGTTCCCCAAAGGTAGGGTTTGACTGAAGGGTGGCGACGAGAACGTACATAACCAAAATGCGCGCCTGCTTTAAACATCGCTTCAATTAAGGGATTTGTTTTTGTTTGTGTTTCCATGAATTAAAAATTAAGATATCGGCAGTTTAACAGATTGCCTTTCCTTACGCAACTTCTTCTGTGGTATCACCTCCCCCCAATTCTTGCCCTTCTTTGGCCTTAAAAGCTTCAACTATAGGACCTAATCCGCCCGCCATGATTACTCCTATATTGTGCCAAGACTCTTTAAGACGATGGTCGGTGATTCTGTCCTGAAGAACGTTATATGTTCGTATTTTTTCTGACCTATCTGCTGTACCAACTTGACTCTTGCGGTCACCGGAGACTTTGGCCTTCTGTTTCTCTTCTTCCAGTATTTGGATTTTTGCGGCCAAAATACGCATGGCTTTCTCACGATTTTTGAGCTGACTTCGTTCAGAGGTAGAACGTACATCAATTCCTGTTGGTATATGAATAATACGGACTGCAGTTTCAACTTTGTTGACATTTTGTCCTCCAGCGCCACCGGATCGGGAAAATTCCATTTCAAGGTCAGCAGGATTAATTTCTACCAGAACTTTCTTTGAAATGGGTAAAATGGCAACAGACGCAGTTGAGGTATGGACCCTTCCTGATTTTTCTGTTTCTGGGACACGTTGGATACGATGTACTCCAGTCTCATATCGTAGGTCACGATATGTGTCTTTCCCACGAAATTCAAAAGAAGCATCTTTGTATCCATCAAGAGATGTCTTTGACTCATGAATCGTTCGAACAGCCCAACCACGAGAGAGAGCATAGTTACCATACATAGTTGCTAATTCTTTTGCAAAAAGTGAAGCTTCTTCCCCTCCTGCTCCTGCACGTACTTCCAAGACCACTTCATCAGGAAATATTTCTTCCTCCTCTTCAACAGTAAGAATGGACTCCATTTGTTTGAATAGCTCTGCCTTTTGTTCCCTTATTTTTTTAAGTTCATCGTCAGCAAGACCTTTCATTGAGGAGTCCTCTCCAAGTGCAAGAACAATCTTTTCTTCCTTTTCAAGAGAAAGATACATATCAGCAAGATATTTTGTTTTTTCGTTTGATTTAAACTGCTCTATATCCATCCCGATAGTGTTTAATTTGGTAATGTGGTTATCTCTCATTTTAATACTTCCTGCACAGTATAAACAACAACATAGACATAATGAAATTGTTTAACACTATCGGGATCCATAAGGAGAAACCTGCCCGCCAATGCCAGAGCGATTGAAGTGGTAATATAATCTAAGTGATATTATTTACATTATCTCTATATAACCACATACCATGCATTGGGCCTATGGCAGGCGGGAAGCCCGCCGTAGGGCGGGCGTCTAACAAGTTATTTACTTCCCGAAATCTTTTTAGATTTTTTTCCTGTCGCTGCTGCTTTACGTGCCTTGAATTTTTCTACCCGACCAGCAATGTCGAGTGATTTGTCTTGCCCAGTGTAAAAAGGATGGGATGCACTTGAAATTTCCACATTAAATTGCGGATATTCTTTGCCATCTTCCCAGACACCCTTATCAGTTGTTTCAACAGTTGAAGGAATGAGAAAACGAACGCCGCTTGAGACGTCAACCATAATGACAGGGCGGTAATTTTTTGAGTGAATTTCTTTCTTCATAGTAGGAGAACTATACCAAACATGAACAAAGGTTGCAAGATTTTTCCCTTTTTCTATCTACACACTACCCACTACAGACTACACACTGTTTTAGATATTCTGAAGAGGGTCAATCATATTTTCCTGAATATTCTGGGCTTTTATCATAACTTCATTTCCATAGAAAGCATTTTGTGGTTTATTCCAATTACTGCCGGCGTAGTACTTAAGAGCTGCTCGACGTTCAGCAGTATAACCACCTTCTGAGGCGCCAAGGTCACTTAAATAGATTGCTGAAGCCATAAAGGCATCTCGAGGGTCCCAAGGATTAGGGGTGGTTTTGGAGAGGGCTGCCGCCACGCGAGGTTTGTATGTATTCCATGTCGTCGGAATAAATTGAGAAGGCCCCATAGCTCCACCCCACCCACCTTGCCACGGACAAGAAAGAGGCATCGTATCAGGATTAAGACCAAGTTCAGCTGTGAGAGTAAGGTACGTGGTTTGGTCGTCACGCCAAGAGTTATCTCCCGGTCCCGGCATAATTTCTCTCCAACTTTTCTCGAGAGGGTCCCCAGGTCGGTTACAGGTTCCGACATTCGCTCCCAAATTTGACTCTTGTGTGAGGATGGCAAGAAGAAAAGCAGGTCGAACTCCAGTTTTCGCAAATGCTTCATTGGCATAATTAAGTGCCGTACCGAAAGGGATAGCGGCTGTATCACGAAGGGCGAAGAGCGCAGACCGAATTTCCGCCGCGCGTTTTTGTCGTTCGCTTAAAATAGTTTTGTATGCTTTCTCTTGATTTTTAGTAAGAGAAAGAAGATTCTTTTTCTCTTGTTCCTTTTTTTCGATTGTTCGTTTTTCCACCTCAATTTGAGCTCGAATGTCACTCTCTTTATCACGACGTTTGCTTAATGTGGCTTTTTCTGTTGTGTAGACTGTTTTTGTATCCCGTATTTCAACAAAAAGGTCACCCAATGAGCGTTTAATTGAGGAATATGCGTCAAGGTCAGAAAAAAAATCATTGAAATTACTTCCCGATAACACCATTTCTACCAAGGAAACAGCATCGGCTTCATTTGTCTTCCTTAAAAGTTCAGCGAGAGATTGCTGTCCACGGAAAAGCTTTTCTTCAAGTTCTTTAATGGTAAGTGATTTGGCAGTGATATCTTTGCCGAGTTGTTGAATTAAAATATTTTGTGCGCGGATGTTTAATTGCGCTTTTGTTATTTGGGCGTTGAGAATAGCGATATCTCGCTCGAGAGAAACCGATTCCCGCTGTTTATCTTGAAGAATCTGCTGTTGTTTAGCAATTTCTTCTTCAAGCGTGATAAGTTCAGCCCGAAGTTTTGCCTCTTGAGCGAGGACAGCATCATTTACCTCCTGCGCAAAAACAGGTTGAATTAAAAAAACTGCAACAAGAAAAAATGTGATGAAACGAAAATACATAGGCAACATACCTGTGTATTATAACGTATAGGAGAAGGAAAGGTTACGCTTTCTTCTTATCTCCCTTTGAAGCCTTATCAGCAGAGGCTGCAGCAGTTGCTTCTGCGGCTTCCTCTTCAGGAGTCTTTTCCTTTCCTTTCTTTTCAACTTCAATCTGAGTAAGGTCTACTGGTGCCTCTTCAACAACTTCCTCTTCTTTAGGTTCTGCAACAAGAGCTATCACTTCTTCGGAAGTTTCATCAACAGTCACACCAGCAGGAAGTTTGATATCGCGAGTAAGAATCTGACTTCCAAAAGCCACAAGTGATGAAATATCAACTTCAAGCTTCTGTGGAAGATCTTTTGGCATTGCTTCAACGCGCAATTCATGAAGTACCTTAACAAGAACTCCACCCAATTCCTTGACGGCAGGAGAAACACCGATAAATTCAATTGGAACTTTAACGCTAATTTTGTGACCTTTTTCAAAAACATAAAAGTCTGCATGACGAGGATAGTCTGTTACAGGGTCGAGGTCGACAGCATGGATAAGAGCTTCAAATTCAGCATCCGGAGTTTTCACTGAAATCACCGATGATTCACCAGCTTCTTGCCATGCGGAAACAAATTCCTTTTGAGATAGAGTAATAGAAGTAGCAGGAGTCTTTTTCCCGTAGAGAACAGCAGGCATCAAGCCCTTTTTGCGAAGTACACTGTTCTTTTCCTTATCTCGTTTCTGTGCCTGTAATGTAAGCATAATAATGGGATTACATTATATCTGCCAAAATAAAAAAGTAAAGAGGGCTATTTTAAGAATAGGTGAGATGTTTCTTCAAATATTCAATGCCCGTACTCCCCTTTTTGCCGGGATTAAAGATGTCTTGAGGGTCAAAAATCTTGTTGGTTTCTTTGAATAAATTATATATTTCCTCACCAAACATTTTGGGAAGATAGGGTGTCCGAATAATGCCATCGTTATGTTCGGCAGTGATAGAACCGCCGTATTCAAGCACCAAATCATATACTTTTTCTGAAAGTTCGATAATTATTTTGTGATTCTTCTCGTTCTTCATATCCATCAGAGGAATAATGTGAAAATTACCGCTTCCGGCGTGTCCCGCCACTGTATACACAAGCTTATAGCCATCAAGAAGCTTCATAAGTTTGGGCCAGAATTCTGGAAGATATGACGGGTCGACGATAATATCGTCAATGAAAGGCGCGGTGCGGCTGCCATGAACATGCTGTCGCAAGAGATTGAAGCTCTCTCGTCTGATTGTCCAGTATTTTGCGGATTCCTCTGGAGAAGTGGTGATTCGCGTGGAAAAATTAAATCTTTTGACGTGCGCTTCTACCTCTTTAATTGTCCTGTCAATTTCAACAAGTGAATCGCCGGCAAACTCAGCAAGAATAACGAAACGTGGCAACCCTCCTCTAAGAACCATCCCCATTTCTGGAAGAAAACTCCATATAAATTTGAAAAAATGTTTCGTGTTCATTGATTTCCAGATTCCCGGCAAGAATTTAAGTGCCATTTTAAGAGTGTGGTCGTCGTAAGACTCAAGACTCTCTGGCTTAAACTTCAGCAGTTCATTTACAAGCTCGCTTACGCGATCAAGATTAGGAAGAAAAATAACAAAGAGTTTTGAATATTTTTTTACCGGCACAAGCTTAAGTTTGACTTCTGTCACCATACCAAGCGTGCCTTGAGAACCAACAATAAGCTTTGTGAGGTCAAAAATACCGGTGTCCCTGTCCCAGACATTCCAGAGGTATAGGCCTGCGGAATTTTTCTTGACTTTTGGCTTCGCGGCTTTGATTTTTTCGTAATTCGCTTCAATGAGGTCATAAAGTTTTTTATATATATTCCCCTCAAAATTATTCTGTGCCATTTTGGCATTCAATTCATCATGAGAAAGTGGTTTTACCGTATACTCTTTACCATCAGAAAATACAACTTTGAGTTCAAGAACATAATCCTCCATTTTTCCATATACAAGCGTTTTTTCTCCTGCCGAGTTATTTGCAATCATTCCACCGATAGCACAAAGATTTTTCGAAGCCGGGTAGCAAGGGAGTAAGAGATTGTGTTTTAATGTCTCAACCTCAAAATCACGATAAAAAGTCCCCGGTAACACAGTAGCTGTTTGAGAGCCTGTATTAACAGCAATACCTCCGTTAATATACTTAGTAAAATCAACAATAATGGATTCGTTAAGCGGACCCCCTGACATATCCGTTCCAGCAGACCGTGCGGTTATAGAAAGTGTTGGATTTTCTTTTTTGTGCTCATTAACAAATATAATTAAATTACTTATGTCAGCGACATTTTTGGGAAAAGCCACAAGTTGAGGTTTTACTTCGAGCAAGCTTGCGTCATGGCTGTATTTTGTAAGTGTGGAAACATCGTCAAGTAATTCCCCCTTAAAAAACTTTCCTATGGCTGCTTTTATTTCCTTCATAAAGTTATTTTTCAGAATTAAGTTACTTTTCATTTTATCATGCCTGACCCTGTCATGATATAATTCATTTGTATGTCAAAATTTGACCTTGTTGCTATCGGAGACGTGGTAACTGATGCCTTTATACGCATCAAGGATGCGAGTGTTAATTGCGATTTGAACCGCGAACACTGCAAATTATCTTTTAGTTTTGGAGATAAAATTCCCTATGAATTTGTTGAGGTAGTAAAAGCTGTTGGAAATAGCGCCAATGCAGCCGTTTCGGCGTCTCGTTTGGGTATCAACACAAGCCTTATTTCAAATGTCGGAAGTGATGAAAATGGAAAAGATTGCATTGAAGCGCTCAAGAAAAACAGGGTTTTTACAGACTACATAAGTATTCACCAAGGTAAGGAAACAAACTATCACTATGTACTGTGGTTTGAAGATGAACGAACAATTCTCGTTAAACACCACGAATATACTTATGTATTTCCAGAAATAGAAACTCCAAAATGGATATATCTAAGCTCTCTGGCAGAAAATTCTCTTCCCTACCATTTAGAAATTGCAGAGTATCTAAAAGCACACCCTGAAGTAAAGTTGGTGTTTCAGCCGGGAACATTCCAAATAAAACTTGGGTATAAAAAATTACGTGAACTGTATGAACTCGCTCATCTTTTTTTCTGCAATGTAGATGAAGCGAAACGAATTTTGGCAATTGAGGGGGGTGTGGAAATTGTCCCTCTTCTTAAACAGATGCGCGAATTGGGTCCGAAAGTTGTTGTCATTACCGACGGACGCAAAGGGGCGTACACATATGATGGAGAGACTACGTGGTTCATGCCACCCTATCCAGACCCCAAGCCTCCGTATGAAAGAACGGGAGCAGGTGACGCTTTCGCCTCAACATTCACAACCGCAATGGTGCTTGGAAAAAGCATTCCCGAAGCGCTCACATGGGCACCGATAAATTCTATGTCCGTTGTACAAAAAGTGGGCGCGCAAAAAGGCCTTCTTACAAGAGAGGCCCTTGAGGAATACTTAAAAAATGCTCCGAAAGATTACACTCCGCGTAAAATATCCTGAAGTGTTTTTTCATAACAGGTAACACAGAGGTGAAATTTCTTCACCTCATTTTTTTCATTCGGTGGACTAAAAAGAAGGCCCCCGAACTGGGTAATCTCATTTTTACATCTATCGCATTGTGGAGTAATAGCCATGTTTAGTATCTTA
>JBBUCK010000096.1:1394-2551 GCA_038057845.1 Patescibacteria group bacterium | reverse complement strand
ATCATCACCAGATTCGAGAGCGCCTGGGACGAGGTGCAACAGCGCTACGTCACGGTGGCGGAAGACTCTTTCGACTACGAAGGTCCGGTCGCGCGCTGCGACCTTGGCGGCGGCGGATCCAGCACGACCACGACCAACGTGCCACCGAAGACCGCCACCGAACTCGCCGTCGATGAAATCACCCTCCGGCGATTGCAGCGTCAGGAAGAAGTTGACATCAAGACGCAGCCGATCGTGGACGCCTACATCACCGATTACCAGGCGCGTCAGAAGGCACTCATCGACGCTGGCATGACCCCGGAGATGGTCGCAAAGAACGAGGTGACAAACATCCAGCGCGCGCAAAGGCTGGGCGACATCAGCGAGGAATTGGCGAACCTGCAGTTGAAGGCGATCAAGGATGCCGGCAAGCCCACGCCGGAGCAAATCGCCTCGATTGATGCCGCAACTGGAGCTGCACAAAAGACTGGCGAGGCTGACATCGAGCGTTTCCGCACCGCGACGCTGCGCCAGATCAACGAGGAAGTGGCGAGCGCCTCCGGCCTGCGACCAACCGACACGCCGATCCTGCGGCTTTCGGAGCGTGCTGGCGAAGAATCCGCACGCCAGCAGGGCATGCTCACATCGCGCCTTGCCGAGACGAATGCGACCGCGCGGCTCAATTTCCCGCTCGCCAGCGCCAAACTTACTTCCGACATCGCCACTTCCCAACAAAGCCTCTCGGAAGCCGCGAATCAGTTCAGCCAGCAGTTGCAGATGCGCGCGCAGGATAACCGCATGCGTCTTTTTGCAGGCAACCAGGCGCCGCAGGTATCGTCGGTAGGGTTCGGCGCTTCGATGGCGAACGAGCGCTTCCGCGGGGCCAGCACGACTACGGATACCGAGAAGTCACTCAGCTTGGGCGACATCGGCTCCTTTGCTGGTGGCATCGGCGGGGTCATGAGAGCGGGCTCGATGTTCCGCTCTGACAGGCGCCTGAAACGCGATGTTGTGCGCGTGGGCGAATTGATGCCCGGCGTCGGCTGGTACTCGTATCACTATTCTTGGGACGCGGAGGACGCGGCGCTTCGCTATGGCGTCATGGCAGATGAACTGGAACGCGTACTGCCAGAAGCTGTGCTCTACGATACTGACGGCTTTGCGCGCGTCGATTACGG
>JBBUCK010000096.1:0-1294 GCA_038057845.1 Patescibacteria group bacterium | reverse complement strand
CCTTCCTCGACAGCGACGGCCAGGATTTTGATTCGAGCCCTGGGTTCTCCGGCACGCGGGCATCCTCCATCGCGCTGCCTGATCCTGGTGGCGGCGATGCAAGTGTAGCCGAGTCGATCGGCTTCAGGGGCGCATCGGACGCCCCTAATCTTGGCGCGATGAGCATGCCAAGCCTCAATCTCGCCTCACCGCCGCCCGCGCAATCCGAGCAGGAGTATCTGCAAAGCCTGCCGACGATGACGAAGATCGGCTTGGCCTTGCAGTCGTTCTCGGCGGGCATTGCTGGACGCCCGAACCCGATCGACGAACTGCTAAAGCAAAAACGCCAGCAGGACAGAGATAACCGCGCCGAGGTGATGAACACGATCAACGTCGTCTCCAAAGGTAGCGAAATACTCAGAAAACTCCCCGCCGGAATCCAACGCGATGCCGTGGCAGCCGAACTCGGCAAGGCCGTCGGCCCGAAATACGCCGATGTCTTCAAGATGGTGGGTTCCGAGCGCGAGGACGAACTCAAATCGCTCACCGCCGTCTTCACCGACCCTGACGTGCAGAACCAGCTCATCAGGGCATGCACCGGCACGGCTGATTTCGGCGCCTGCTGGCGAAAGCAGGCAAGCGACGAATCCTTCATGAAGCGCGCCTACGCCACCTCGGACGCGAAACAGTACGAGCCCGTGATGCGCAAACTTGCCGCCGTGACCGATCAACTGAAGCAGACCGGGCTGCTCAAGGAGCACCTGGGTGCGGATGGCAAGTACGAAATTCCGTTCGCGAAGATGGTGGAACTGAACGCTCGGGCGAAGATTTTCACCGACACCGAGATGGACTTCATCCGCAGGAACGATGCGGTGCTGGAACCCTTCGGCGTGAAGAGCCAGAAAGCGATGGAGGCCGGGGCCGCCGAGCGCGCCAAGCAGGCCGAGAAGCCCACGAAAGAGGACTTCAAGGAAGGCCAGACGCGGCGCATCTACGACCAGGCCGGCACCGAACTGCAGCAGGAATTCAAGGGCGGCAAATGGGTCACGATCGGGCAGAAGACGAAGGACAAGCCCGACAAGCCGCTCACCAACGCGCAAAAATCCGCCGATGAGCGCAAGTTGAAGGCGCGCGAGCTGCTCGATGAGCATGGCATTGCCTACGACGCGAAGGACTCGCAGGCGAAATACTTCGCGCTGCAAAAGAAACTCGGCGAGAAGGAAGACCGCGAAGGAAAGGACAATCCAGACTACAACCCGAAACTCGCCTCCGAACTGCAACGCGCCTGGCGCAACGCGCCCGGCAAGCTGCACGA
>JBBUCK010000095.1:3011-4391 GCA_038057845.1 Patescibacteria group bacterium | reverse complement strand
GAACGTACTCTTGGATTGTCGGGCAGAGAAAGTTTGGAAGGAGGAATGTGGTTTGTCTTTCCTAAAGCTGACCACTACGCTTTTTGGATGAAAGATATGAAATTTCCGATTGATATTATCTGGGTGGGAGATGATTTTACTATCGTCGATATTAAGGAAAATGTATTACCTAGCTCTTTTCCAGAGACTTTTCGGCCAAAAGCAAAAGCTCTGTTTGTTCTTGAAGTTCCGGCTGGTTTTTCCAAAACTCACCAGATTCACATAGGTGGTAAGGTCAGTTTGGAAGACAAGTAGGCCTTCTCTTTTTTTGTTGATATACTAATAGAGTTACTAATCTAAGTCATTTAAAGTACTTATGAGCGGGCAAAAAATACGTGTTGCAATCAATGGAGCAGGAAGAATCGGCCGAGCGTTTTTAAAGATTGCTCTCAAAAAAGAAGAAATCGAAATTGTCGCTATCAATGACTTGGGTGATATTGAAAATATCGCCTACCTCCTTAAGTACGATACTGTCTATGGCGTCAATCCTTTAACAATTTCTGTAGACGCGGGCGCTAACAAAATTACTGTTGATGGAAATGAAATTTTAGTTTTGAGTGAAAAAAACCCCGCAAAATTGCCGTGGAAGCATCTTGCGGTAGACGTTGTTGTTGAGTCAACGGGCCTCTTCACTTCATACGACAAAGCACGCGTCCATATTATCGCTGGGGCAAAACGTGTTGTTATTTCTGCTCCCGCAAAAGGAGACCCTAAGGATGAAACCGAAGCAACAATTCTTATGGGAATCAATGATGGCGCGCTTAAGGTATGCGAAATAAGTTCTAATGCTTCTTGTACGACGAATGCTGGAAGTCCTGTTATTCAGATTCTGCATGAGACAATTGGAATTGAAAAAGCACTTCTTAATACTGTCCATGCATACACAGCGACACAGTCAATCGTTGATTCACCAGGGAGCAAAGATTTTAGGAATGGCCGCGCTGCCGCGCAAAACATTATTCCTGCGTCAACAGGTGCCGCTATTTCAACGACTGAAGCGATAACCGACCTCAAGGGGCTTTTTGACGGAATCGCAATCAGAGTTCCTGTTGTTGCCGGTTCTATTGCTGATATTACTTTCATTTCTAAACGTGATACCACTGCTGAAGAAATAAATAATATTTTCCGCAAAGCTGCAGGGGAAGAAAGATGGAAAAATATCTTTGCTGTGACCGAAGACCCTATCGTTTCCTCGGATGTTTTAGGAAGTCATTTCGCTTCAATAGCCGACCTTGCTCTCACTCGTGTTGTGGGAGGAAATCTTGTGAAAGTACTTGCATGGTATGACAATGAAATGGGCTATACGTATACGCTTGTCGACCATGTTATAAAAACTGGAAA
>JBBUCK010000095.1:0-2911 GCA_038057845.1 Patescibacteria group bacterium | reverse complement strand
GCTACAGACCACGCTGGTTTTGAACTCAAGGAAAAAATAAAAATATTTCTTGAAAGTGAAGGCCATGAGGTAATTGATTGTGGCGCATATTCCTATGAAGAAGGAGATGATTATCCTGATTTTATTGCTCCCGCTGTCACTAACCTTATAGAAGGTAGCGCTGACAGAGCGATTATATTTGGAGGTTCTGGAGAAGGTGAGGCGATGGTTGCCAATCGTTTTCCAGGCGCGCGCGCCACAGTTTACTACGGTGGCGAGGCTTCGATACTCACATTAAGCAGGGAGCACAATGATGCAAACGTGCTTTCTTTGGGCGCGCGCTTTTTGTCTCCCGAGCAAGCACAAGGAGCGGTTTCTTTATGGCTTAAAACAGAAGGAGCAAAAGAAGAACGGCATCTTCGTAGAGTACACAAGATTGACGCTATTGTTCCACCCTCACTATGAAAGAAATTATTCCGGCAATAATACCTGAAGATTTTTTTGACCTTCAAGGAAAAATGTCCCGTGTCATAGGCTTGGCACCACTTGTCCAAATTGATGTATTGGATGGAAAACTTACCCCCGAACCCAGTTGGCCATACAACGTAGAGGAAGATAAAAATTTCCTAGAAATTACTCACGGAGACAAAGGTTTTCCGTACTGGGAGAAACTTGATTTTGAAGTTGACCTGATGGTTCTCGACCCATTTACGCTTTGGGAAGACTGGTTCAATGCCGGAGCAAAACGCATTATTTTTCATATAGAATCAAAAACAAATTGGGAAACTCTCATTGCCGAATTTAAGAAACATTCAGTCGAGAAAGATTTGCCTTTTTATACAGAACTTGGTTTTGCAATCAATATAGATACACCGCTTGAGAAACTTGCTCCCGTAATTTCTCACGCCGATTTTATTCAATGTATGGGAATAGCGCGCATTGGTTTCCAAGGAGAACCGTTTGATGAACGTGTCATTGAAAAGATTAAGGCAATAAAAAGCCAATACTCAGAGATGATTATAAGTGTTGATGGGGGAGTAAGTCTTGATAATGCTTCGGCTCTACTTGAAGCAGGAGCAACACGACTTGTATCTGGTTCCGCTATTTTTGAAGACAGTGACATCTCTTCTGCTATAGGAGAGTTTCGAAATCTGTTACAATGACTTCATATGGTAGCGCTTACCGACTCCGTTATTAAGCGACTAGAGTTTCAAGCAAACGAAATTCGTCAGTCGATAATTAAAATGCTTGTTGAAGCAGGTTCAGGACATACTGCCGGCCCTTTGGGAATGACAGATATTTTTACTGCACTTTATTTTCATTTACTCAGGCATGATTCAAAAAATCCCTTCTGGGAAGAACGTGATAGGTTAGTGCTTTCAAATGGACATATTTGCCCAGTGCTTTACGCGACTATGGCTCATGCGGGCTACTTTCCTGTTTCCGAACTTCAAACGTTAAGAAAATTCGGAAGTCGTCTTCAAGGCCATCCACATCGAGAATTTTTACCAATGCTTGAAACAAGTTCTGGCCCTCTTGGCTCGGGGCTTTCGCAGGCTGTTGGTATGGCGATTGCAGACAGAATTGATGCCGGCATATCCTCTTCACGCACAATTTATGCTCTTATGAGCGACGGGGAACTTGATTCGGGAAATGCTTGGGAGGGTGCACTTTTGGCGGGCAAAGAAAAGCTCAATAATCTTATCGGTATTATTGACCGCAACAATATTCAAATTGACGGTTTTACCGAGGACATTATGCCGCTTGAACCTCTACGAGCAAAATGGGAAAGTTTTAATTGGCATGTTCTAGAAATTGACGGACACAACTTTGAAGAAATTATTGACGCAGTCAATGAAGCGAAGGCAATCTTTGAAAAGCCGACGGTTATTATTGCCCACACTATTCCCGGAAAAGGTGTCGCCGAATTTGAGCGAAAATTTGAGTGGCACGGCAAGCCGCCGAATAAGGAAGAAGCAAAAATGGCGTTGAACGAATTGCGCACACTGGGTGGTAAAATAAGAAGTGAACACCAATAATAGTTGGTAGTGAGTAGTACGTAGTCTGTAGAAAAAGCAGTAGAGAAATAGAAAAATATAGAAATAAGAAAAATGCTTAATCCAGAATTAAAACTTAATCAAAAAATTTTTGACAAAGATATCGAGCAAATTCCTATCCGGAAAGGATTCGGTGAGGGGCTTCTTGCCGCAGGAGAAGCCGATACCCGCGTGGTTGGACTATGCGCCGACCTTACCGAGTCCACACAAATGCATTTGTTTAAAAACAAATTCCCAAATCGTTTTATAGAAATCGGTGTTGCGGAACAAAATCTGGCGACAGTCGCTTCCGGAATGGCGGCAATGGGGAAAATTCCTTTTATTAGTTCCTATGCAATGTTTTCTCCAGGACGCAATTGGGAACAGATTCGCACAACAATTTGCTATAACGATAGAAATGTGAAAATTGCTGGTTCACACGCTGGAATTTCTGTTGGCCCTGATGGCGGCACACATCAAGCGATTGAAGATATTGCCATCACTCGTGTTATTCCTAAAATGACCGTTATTTCTCCCTGTGACGCTGTTGAGGCAAAAAAAGCAACAGTCGTTGCCGCTCAAATGACAGGACCGGTTTATCTTCGTCTTGCTCGAGAAAAAACCCCAGTAATGACAACCGAGAAAACCCCGTTCACTCTTGGGCGCGCGCAAGCATTTTTTATTCCCAAACATGGAAACGCAGAAGTTGGCATTGTTGCAACAGGCGCACTTTTGCACAACGCACTTCTTGCCGCGCAATATCTTGAAGAAAAAGAGGGAATGGCGGTAAAAGTGCTTAATCTCGCGACCATTAAGCCCCTTGATGAAGACAGTCTCGCATTACTTGCTGAAGAGGCGGGGGCAATTGTAACTGTCGAAGAACATCAAATACGCGG
>JBBUCK010000094.1:3692-4766 GCA_038057845.1 Patescibacteria group bacterium | reverse complement strand
CTCAAAATATGGCAAACTTGGTCAACGACCTTCTCATTGCATCCCAAATGAGGGTAAATGCATCAGCCTTAAATCCTCAAAAAATACATCTGGAGGAAATATTCAATGAAATTGAAAATGAGTTAAAATCAGGAATAACTGCGAAAGGTCTTTCATATTCTATGTCTTTCAGCACACAAGCAAAGGAGAGTAGTGTTGTTGTCGATAAAAAGATGATGAAGTCGGCACTATATAATTTTATTGATAACGCTATCAAATATACAAAAGCGGGAAACGTTAGTGTTACTGGGGAAATTGTGTTGCATCCTATTGAAAAAACAAAAGTAATGAAAGTTACCATCAAAGATACAGGAATGGGTGTTGAGCCAAAAGATATTGAAAAAATATTCAACCATTCTTTTGAACGTAGTGAAGAAGCACAGAAAATGAACGCGACAGGTAAAGGTATCGGCCTCGTTCTCTCAAAAAATATTATTCAATCTCACGGAGGAAAAGTGGCAGTCATTTCGGAAGGGAAAGACAAGGGAGCTCAATTTATTATTGAACTCCCAGCCGTTTAGATCCTTTATAAATAAAAGCCTTTGTTACTTTCTGTAACAAAGGCTTTATGTCGCACTCTACATATATATTAAATAATCTTATAAAATTGAATATTGGAAACGTCGAAGTGTTGGTCCTTGTTCAGATTGAGCCACACCATCCATGTTGGCTTAATCTTGAATGTGCAAAACCCTTTTTTTGCAAGAAGAAGCAACGGCCACTGCTCGGGGGATTCTAATTTTATTTGTTCAGAAAGTTTTTCAAAAATCTCTCCCGCCCGTTCATTAACCGCTTCCGCCATGCCGCCACCCTGGACAGTTTTTATTTCAGGCCCCACGCCAATTACAAAAGCCATTTTACTGTTTGCCAAAAGATTTTCGCATTTTCTGCTTCCTGCCGCCGACATGAAATAAAAATTAAAATCGTCATCCACAACATAATACACGGTTGCCGCCTGTGGCTCGCCTTCTTCCGACACTGTTGAAACCACCATCGTATCATTGCTTTTGAGAAATTGGAGTGCGGAATGACGTA
>JBBUCK010000094.1:0-3592 GCA_038057845.1 Patescibacteria group bacterium | reverse complement strand
ATGCATCCAGAAGTATTTTCTTTGCGGTAAAACGTGCTCAAGAGTAAAGAACACAACTCCGAACGTGTAGGAAAGACCGCCGAGAATCAAAAGCCAAAATGCTGTCGCAGTCATATTGTGAATGAGTGGAGATAGGGCGATAGCGCCGAGCCAGCCCATAATTATATACAGAATTGTCGTGATTACCGGCGAGACACGTAGCCAAAGAAACTTAATTGTCGCCCCGATGATGGCAAGTCCCCAGATAACTCCAAACAGCGACCAACGCCATCCTCCTGAAAGTACAATAAAGGCGATAGGAGTATAAGTAGCCGCGATGAGAATGTAAATCATGGCATGGTCAAATCTTTGAGCCATATGCTTTAAACGCGGCCAGCTGTAAGGGATGAGGTGATAACTCGCACTGGCAAGATAAAGCAAAATGAGACCGGAGCCATAGAGTGAGTAGCCGATAACGTGCCATGAATTACCCTTATAAGAACCAAGAACAATCAGTACTACCAATACCGCAACTGCAAGTAGAACGCCAACGAGATGCAAGATACCACTTACGATGTCATTTGATCGGTCTCGCTCTAAAAGTTTATCCATATATAAAAAAGTCAAGAATATAATTAACCTTATGGGATGACTCGCCAACAATCAACAAGGTGTAAGTATTACTGCTGAATGAGAAGACTTTTGAATAGTAACCTTGTCCCCGGGCGAGAGTTCAATTGAATCTTCATGATTGTCAGCATAAACTATCGCGGGCCCACGCGTGATAGACATTTCAATCGTATTTCCTTCCTCCACTATCATATGGTCAAAACGTTCGGTTGAATTGTTGAATGCGATACCAATGCCAATTTCAAAAAAACTGTCGGTAATACTTCTGAAATAACCTGTTGAACCAAATGGAGTGGCAACAACAATACCGTCACCAACGATTTCATGACCGATGTCTCTCTTATTAACCGAGAGATGGTAGCGGATGCCGTGACGCGGGTCTTTGTTGTGAACAACGATATCGTTGAGGCCGATAAGTTCTTTTCCTTTTGCCCGCGCTTCCAATTTAAAGAGCGTTTCTTTTGTGTATTCACCTTTCGCAAGTTGTTTTAAAATCTCTTCGTTTGGAAGCGCGGAACATTTCTTGCAAATAGTGCTATCTCGAAGAGCCACTTTCGGCACCCCGGGGAAAGCCACTTCCGAACGCATAAGTGTTCCATCCCCGCCGAAGCTTAATACTATTTCGGGATTTTTATCCGTTACGGTAAAACCGGCTTCCTTCACAAGCGTTAAAATTGTAGATTTATTTGTTCCAAAAATAGCGACGTTCATCAGGGTAAGTTTAACTATACCTTAATAATCACAGCTATAAGTGGGATACGATGGGCACCATTGTATCCCACTGTATTCCTTAACGCTCCCAGAGATTCACAAATGCAGAGAGAATATTCGCGAAAAATGATGTAAAAGCGTTTGACTGCGGCGTCGATGAGGGCATTTCATATTGCACGCCAGACGGAGGCGCTGATTGTTTATACAAATCTGCATAGCAGGCAGTAATCTTTGCACTGAGCTCGTCTGGAGAAGCGAGGCCCTGCTTCACACGCTCTAAAATTTCTTCTCCGACGCAGGACTGAATTTCCGGAGGAATGTTGAAATTTCCAAAATCCGCCGAAGGTTGACTTTGTTGGTTTTGCTGTTGATCTTGTTGTTGATAATCTTGAGGTAATTCCGGATTCGTGCGTCCATTCTGCGTGCCGCTTCCACTACCATCACTACCTTCCCCGCCGCCAGCACCGGGTGCTCCAAAACCTTGGCATTCCACAGGATTTGTCTGACAGTAAGTTTGGCATTCCTCTGGGTTGGTACAACCACCGGGACCACTAAATCCACCTCCACTCGAAGATCCTGGACCTGTCGAAGGACCACCACCTTGCGGTCCAAAATCTTGGCATTCCTGCGGATTAGTTTGGCAATAAGATGTGCATTCCTCTGTGTTTTTACATCCGCCCGGTCCGCTGAATCCTCCAGCGCCGAAATTACCACCGCCACCAAATGACTCTTGCATCTGCTGAAAACAGTCTTCCAATGGTTCAAAATTAAAATTTTGGTCTAATTCCCCGCTTTTTAATTTTTCTAGTCCATCTTCCCCAACCGCATCTTTTATACATTGTGCGGCTTCTGGTGGAAGTTGATTAAACTGCTGACTAAATTGGGCAGTCATCTGACTGAAGCAGGATTTCATTCTTCCCTCAAGAGTCCTGTCGAAGATTGGTTCCCCATCAAGCATTCGATTGAAATTTTCTTCCCCAACTGCGTCTTTCAGACATTGAACGGCTTCAGGAGGCATGGTATCCAATTCTTCACGTAGACGGGTCATTCCCTCGCGCATTTGAGTCAAATCTTCTTCGCTAATTAAGCCGTTATCCTTTGCCCACCCAAAACACTCTTTCGCATTACTGCTGCAATAAGAATCGCATTGCTCTTTACTTCGGCATTCTCCCGGACCCTTCCCACCAGTTTTTTTTAGAATTTCCGCTTCCTCGCTAGAAATAAATCCGGCTTTCTCAAAAAATGTAACGCATTCCTCCACATGGCTTTCGATAAGGCAATATTTTTCACATTGTTCTTTTGAGGTGCATCCTCCCGGACTTTCGCCACGCTGCATTATTTCAAGGAATTGTCTTGCTTCTTTAATTTCTTCAGGAGGCATGAAACCAGATTTCTCGGCAAAATCAAGGCATTCCTGCATGTGATTCGCATCAGAGCAATAAAACTCACAGGCATTTCTGTCTTTGCAGTCGCCGGGGAATTGTGTGCCATTTTTAACTAACTCTTGGAATTTTTTGGCTTCCGCGAGTTGTTCTGGTGAGTAATAATCGGTTTCTTCAGCAAACGCTATGCACTCATCCAAGTGTTCAACAGTACTGCAGTAGGCCTCACATGAAGCCCAAGAATTACAGCTACCAGGACCATTTTTAACGTTCAAGAATTTATCAGCCGCTTCTTTTGCTTCCTCGTCGGAAATTAAATTATATTTTTTAGCAAAAGCTAGGCATTCTTTTGCATTATTTGCATTATCGCAGTAACTGCGGCATTCGGCTTCACTTCCGCAATTTCCCAAATCTTTAACCGGATACTCGACACTCTCAATCGTTGGGGCTCCACTCACCTCCTTTTTTTCTTCTTGTTTCGGAGGTGGCGGGGTTTCCTTCTTCTCTTCCACAGGAGCTATTAATTTACTTTTGGCTAACCCATCTTTCGGTGGAGCAATCTCCAAATTGGTTGTGTTGTTTTTACAATCTATAACGTACGCCGGCATTACTGGAGTGAAATCATCGGGGTCGGAAAAACTGACGAGATTATTACTGAAAGATTTAGGGCAGCTTCCTAATCCACCACCATAAGGAAACTCGCCGGTCGGAGTCATGGAAAATTCCTGCAATCCATCAGGGTCACTAATTGTTAGAGTAAAGAAACCAGTATCTACGGACTTTTTCAACGAAATAGAAGAGTCGTTCTTTGCCGCTTCAGCCGGAGCAATTGTTAAAGTTAAAAATAAAACACTTAAGAATAAGAATATGTATAGTATTTTTTTATTCAT
>JBBUCK010000093.1:0-1846 GCA_038057845.1 Patescibacteria group bacterium | reverse complement strand
TTGTTAACTGGCTCGAAAAAGTCACCAATTCTAAATGGTCTGTTGATATTGAAGTGGGGCAGACGATTGCCACAGAATCTGTTGCGAAAGTAGGTGAAACTTTAATAACACAACCTTGGCAGGTAGGGATTGGCGTCTATCGATGGGCTTATGAACCGAGGTTCAGGATCCTTGCAAATCCATCTTACGGCGTTTATGAGGAAGCGACTATTAGGGATGATGATAATGTGTTTGTAAATGGCATTTTAAATAACGAAAAATATGCGTTCGAGAATGCCGAAAAGGCCAACGGATATCAATACAAGAGCCTTAAAGTTGCTTACAATCCAACGGATGGGGCGTTGGCAGACGTAACTGAAGCCTTCCTTCAAAAATTGTTTTTTACCAGTTCCATCGATAGACAGTTGGCGAATGCATTGGCTGGACGCAAAGGGATTGTATTGTCAGGGCATAGCCAAGGGGCAATTATAGCTGCCAACGCTTTAGTTAACCTAGGGTTAAGAGGTCAGCGAGGAGTTGTAAGCAAAGTTAACTACTATAATACTCAAATAACGGAACAACGCGCACGCTTGTCTGCTGCATTTGCTGGAGTCGAGCAGCAATACATTACATACGGCACCCGGACCTTTGATCCATCAAATGTAGCGGGACCAAACTTTACAGATCCATTGAAGTTTTTGAGTGGAATCCCTGGACTGTATTTACCATTTGGGGTGGCCCATCATGACATCGAACGATAGGACCGCTTTATTGGCGGTTTGCTTAATCTTGGGCCTATTTCTTAGCGGATGTGAGTTGCTAGATTTATATACGTATAAGGATACCAGATCCCTTGAAGAACTTGGTGATAAGCGTAGACTGGTTTTAGCAACAATATTACCTTACAAAGGTAAAAGTTCTTCTGACGTTGTTTCTGCCTTTGGAAAGCCAACCGAAATTAAACATGAAGTTGGTTCCCTGCCTATTAATAGGGGAGGACAGGAGAAAATTCAGTTTGATGAGACATGGGAATATTTTTTCTGTCGAGGTAATCCTTTGATTCATCAAGAATGCTCTATTATGAAGATTTTCTATTTCAAAGAAGGAAAAGTTGTAGAAGTTGATGCCTTTTAAAGGGAAATAAATAAAATAGGTGCCAGGTGTACTAGCTCACTAATTCGGGGATAGGGGGGGGATAGGGGACAGGCTAGTTTTTGCGTGGATTGAGTACTTTTTCCAATGGAATTTTTAGAGGCATAACACTTGGAGGAGCGGCAGGGCCCTTGACTTCAGGAGTTTCTATGGCAAGTAATTTTACCGCTGGCTTCTTGGGTGGAGCCGCTTCAGGAGCGGCCGTAGCAGGAATAAGTGGTGGCGATGTTGGTCAGGCGGCTCTAATTGGCGGTGCTATAGCAGGAGGGTTTTCATTACTTAGCGATACTGCTTATTTACTGCGTACAAAAATGATAGAATCTTCTCGATTAGATCCTCAAGGGCGAAATTCAAGCGGTAATAGTCTAGGTATTAGAGGAGATAATTTCAAATTGGCAGGAGATAGGAATAACCCTCAGAATCTAAACGCAGGACCAAGTCTTTTAGGAGGACATCAAGGTGGGCAAGGTAAGATATTCGGATTTAATTATCCGCCTGGTGGGATCGTAAATCATGTCTTTGAGTCTTGGGCAGGTTCGCACGACTGGTTAAATGGCTGGACCTATGATTCGTTTGGGAATCTCAGAAATTTAAATTTATTTGAAAGAGGTATAAATACATTTACAAATCCTTTAAACGTGGCTATTGCAGCTCCACTTGGGGATAGGGGACAGGCTAGTTTTTGCGGGAAGGATTGAGATGATGGAGGGTCTGG
>JBBUCK010000092.1:0-2122 GCA_038057845.1 Patescibacteria group bacterium | reverse complement strand
TGTGACCTTTGGCGTGATGCTTTCCACCGATGCGGAAATGCTCAATGGAGATCCGCTGAATATCGCCTGCGGGATCGGGGGAATTAAATTTCCCAACATGCTTAAGGAATCAACAACTTTAGAGACCAAAAATCCCGCTGAAGCGAGGATGCTGGTCATCGTCAAAGCTGAAACTATCTTGGTTGTGCCAGTCGAAGAATCCCCAAGTAGCGAAATGCTACGGATAGTCAAACTTGTTAGAGTCGATGGAGTTACAACCTGATAATCAAGTGTATCTGAAGCGACGATGGTATCGGTATTTACTGTGTCTTGAAAAATCCCTGTCGTCAATGCCGTTATCGTAACCACCTGATTACCATTGGCGCTGTTTTTTCGTAACGTCAGGGTTGAATCAAGGTCAATGGTATTGGCGGAGATATTGCATTGAAGCAGGGAAGCGGTGAAGGCAAGGTTGGTTTCTAATATCATATTTGATTCAGTTGTATTAAATCTGAGCGAACCGGAAAGATGAGCGTAAGTTGTTACTCCCGCGTTGACTACTTGTCCAGCCCCTGAAGCCGCTGTATACATTGCCTGATTATTGGTAGTAGTAAAATCTGCTGATACTCCAGCGACCGACATAGATTCAGTCCCAGTCCCAGTGGTAAGAGAATAATTGATAAGATTTCCAGAAGATAATGTATCTGAGTTAGCGGTGTCTTCTAAAAACCCAGTTACCCCTGACAATATGGATATAACCAAATTTCCATTAGCACTGTTAACTCTTGAACGTAAAGTTGAAGTTGTTGTTCTAGCATTATTTTTAATATTTATAAAAAGATTCGCCAGCGACCCTGCGGTTCTATAGGTTACTCCGTTAAGACTATCTGCGGCACTTGCGACTAATTGCAAGTCACCAGCCAGCGGCCCTATAAAAGTGGTACTGGCTGTGGTATATGAAGTTTCAAGAGAAGCACCAATTCTTGATACCGTGTTTGTTGTGGCGGCAAAAAGAGTCATCACGGTGGAAAATGTGAATACTGTTCCACCCGCGCCAGTTGCCAAACTATAATTCCACTCGTCGGCGGCGGTAACAGAATCAGTGTTGACTGTATCTTCAAATTTACCGGTAGTTGACCCAGTGATTGAAACATTCATATTCCCATTACCAACATTCACTCGAGTACGAAGGGTAGACGCCGCACGGTCATTGGTAAGGATATTAATATAAAGATTACTTAAAGTACCTGCTGAACGATAAGTTGTTTGCCAGTTTGTTTCTGCCGTTACCGTTCCGCTTAACCTGGCATTTGCCGCCAGATTGATATATAATGTGGTTGATGCCGCAACAGAAGTTGGACCTTGAGATGTTTGATGTATCACCGTCGCCATCTATTCCACCGTAACCTTTTTAATAATATCTGGTTTAGGCAAAGCGTTTACTGTATCCTTATCCACCTGCGTCAACAACGGATGTGAAAGCACAATCGAACGGTCAATCTCAAAACGCCATTTGATTTCAGAGTCACCGCCATCGAGTTTCTTAAAGATCTTAATCAAAAGCCCGATAGCTTTATTCTTGGATTGATTTTCGGAAAGAACGTCACCAAAGTGGGCTGACTTATCAATGTGATGAGTGTGAATAGGGCATGATTTTACGATTGAAGAAATGGTATGCGTCCTTTGGTCTTGCGGAACGGCATCGTCCCATTGGTATTCAATTTGACATCCGCAAGTGTCAGGTGACCAGAGCGTTTTCTGAATTGTCATTGTGGCTCCTAGGTTAGCCTGATGATCCCGGATGACGCGTATTGGATGGTAAAAGTCGCCGCCGTCACGGTTTGAACTCCGCCGAAGTCAATTAAACAGATGAGCGTGTTGCATGGTGTGTTATCATAGATAACCGCGAAATAGGTCGAGAAGGTCGCCGTTGCCCAAGATGGATCGTCCGCGTCCCAAACAGCCGTGCCGCCCTCGGTGACTGTTTTGTTGGCCAATGTCGCTCCGCCTGCAGTATAACCTGTCCCTACGATCTCGCTGGTTGCCGTGTAGACAGTGTCCGTAGCGGTAAACACCGGTGATGCCCCGTAGAGCGCGACCTTGATGGTATTGTTCACCAAGTCCATCAGGCTTTTCATTATGT
>JBBUCK010000091.1:0-2305 GCA_038057845.1 Patescibacteria group bacterium | reverse complement strand
TTCGCATTTGACGACACGGAGCCGGCGTGACTCATGTGGCGTCACGCCCCAACGTGCTCTCCCTCTGCAGCGGAGCAGGCAGGACCGGACCTCGGAGGTCGCGCGATGACCACCGCCGTGCGTGCCGCCTGCGCCGTGCCGTGGGGCCTCGCCGACTCGTACGCCTCGCGCGCCTCGTGCGCCACGCCCGCCTCGCTCGCCGCGTCCGCCTCGCGCGCCACGCGCACATCGTGCGCCGCGTACGCCTCGTACGCCGGAGCCAGCGGGTGACCGCCGCCGTGCGTGCCGCGTACGCCGTGCCGTGGGGTCTCGCCGACTCGTACTCCGCGTACGCCTCGCCCGCCACGCCCGCCTCGCTCGCCTCGCGCGCCTCGCGCGCCACGCCCTCCTCGTACGCATCGTACTCCTCGTGCGCCTCGTACTCCGCGCGCGCCGCGTACGCCGCGTACGCCGCGTACGCCTCGCGCGCCGCGTACGCCTCGCGCGCCTCGCGCGCCTCGCGCGCCTCGCGCGCCTCTCTCGCATCCAGAGCCTCGCGATGACGGCCGCCGAAGCCCAGTCCGTGCTCGCCGTACTCCAAGCCACGTGGCCTCACCTCCCGTTGCGACGGACGCCGCGGGTATCGCCGGAGCAGCGCGCGGGAGTGGCGAGGGTACGGGTGGCCGTGGCATATCTCATGAAGTGGTGGCTCGACAACAACCCAGGGAGGAGCAAATGAAGATTGGAGAGACGCACATCCTGTTTATCCCGCCGGGCTGGTTGCTGGGGGGGACGATTGATCGGATCGAGAACGGGGAGGTAATATTGCGCGATGCGGTCTACATCGAAAACATCGCGGAGGGTCACGCCGTGATGGACCTCGCGCTGAGCGAGGGAGCGGACGGGCTCAAAAAGGCCAGCGGTCGGACGTGGCCGTGCCCGGACGGCACGGGCGTACGGCAGGATGCGATCCTGATCGCGTGGCCGTGTAGGACGAATCTGCGCAGTTTGGCGAAGGCGCGAGAAATGGGCGCGATTCGGACCGGCCGCTGATGGCCCGTCCGATCGATCTCGTCCGTGCGTATATCGCGGCCGACGTGCCCGTGCTGCTGTGGGGCCCCCCAGGCGTGGGCAAAACCTCCGCGCTCCACGCAGAGGCCGATACGGCGGGGGCTCTCATCGTGACGCTAATCGGATCGACCCTGGACCCGATTGACGTCGGCGGGTATCTCCTGCCCGATCGCGGGCAGGTGGTGTGCTCCCCTCCGCCGTGGGCACAGGAGATCCGCGGCGCGCTGGACGAGAGCAGGCGCGTGTGGCTGTTCCTCGACGAGCTCGGATGCGCCCTGCCGGCGGTGCAGGCAGCGTTATTGCGCGTGGTGCATGAGCGGCGTGTCGGGCCGGTCGATTTGTCCGGGTGCTCGGTGGTAGCGGCCTCCAACCGCGGAGACACGGCCGCTGACGGCGGCGAGCTGCCGGCGGCGCAGGCGAATCGCTGGGCTCACGTCGAATGGGCGCCGGACCCGGATGGATGGATCGCCGGCACGCTATCGGGGTGGGGGCGCGGGTACTCGGCGACCGCCGAGGCCACCATCGCGTGCTCGGTGGCCGAATGGGTGCGACGCCGGCCGGCAGCGCTGCTGGCTGTGCCCGACGGGGCGGAGGCGAGCGGACCGTGGCCCTCGCCGCGATCGTGGACGCACGGCATCCGTGCCGCAGCGAAGGCCCCGGACATGACGCGCGCTATCATGGCTGGGTTGGTAGGCGCCCCCGCGGCGGCCGAATGGCACACATACCACGTGGCCCGGGATCTGCCGGATCCGGAGGACCTGCTGGCCGGGCGTGCGTGCCTGCCGGATCGGGGGGACCGCATCTCCGCGTGCCTGGGCTCCGTGGTGGCTGCTGCGGGGATGGCCCGGCCGGATCGCGATGCGCGTGTAGCGGCGGCGTGGAGGCTGCTGTCCGGCGTGCGGCCCGACGTGGCGCGGCTCGCCGGTAGCGCGTTGGGCGACCTGGATCCCGATCTGATACCCGAAGAGGCGGTGGCGTTGGGTCTGCGGATCATCTCGCTGCGGGACCGGACCTCGGAGGTCGCGCGATGACCACCGCCGTGCGTGCCGCCTGCGCCGTGCCGTGGTCCTCGTACGCCTCGTGCGCCTCGTCCGCCTCGTTCGCCTCGTGCGCCCCGCTCGCCTCGCCCGCCACGTCCGCCTCGTACGCATCGTGCGCCTCGTGCGCCTCGCGCGCCTCGCCCGCCACGTACGCCGCGTCCGCCTCGCGCGCCTCGCCCGCCACGTACGCCGCGTACGCCTCGCGCGCCTCGCGC
>JBBUCK010000090.1:17182-52984 GCA_038057845.1 Patescibacteria group bacterium | reverse complement strand
AGGGCATAAGCGCCTTTCTTATATTTTCTTTTGCTAAAAGAACTTTTTCAGGAATTTCTACATAGCTAATATCTCCTTTTTTCGCGTAATTTTTTAATCTGTCAAATTCTCCCAGTAAACGCTTCATTCTCGTATCGGTAAACCATTTCGATGGCATAGGGAACGCGCTTCCATAAACCGCGATTTCCGGAAATTGTTTTTGGAAGGTGGCGTGTGTGCGCAATAACAATGGAGGGAGCGCGCACAGTACGAGAGTTTTAGGAAAAAACCCGATTGCATGACATGCCATGATTCCCATTTTCACATTCTCAAGAACATTGGATGATTCCTTTTCAAGAATCAGCGATTGTTCCGGAATGCCGGCTTTTGTGAGGATTGAAGCAAAATATTCCGCTTCCGTATTGAATGTTTTCGGTATCAAACCGCTTCCACCCTTACCTGTGAGAATAATTTTTTCCCCTTTCTTTTTTTTCCAAAGTTCTGTGGCGTGTTGGGCAACGAGCGGTTGGTAGTGCCCAAAGACAAAAATAGCCTCAGTTTCCGGTAGAATGTCGATTGGTGTTTCTTTTCCAAGGAACTCAAGAATCGTATCAAGGTCACTTTCTTCTATTTCTTTCTCTTCTTTCTCTTTTTCTTCCATTTTCACCACACTCCTCTCATTTAGTTTTTTGCCGTATTTTCTAGCCAAATACTACTTTATACTTATCTTATACGCAAATTTATTTTCTAATTAAAAACCCCCGCTTTAAGCGGGGGTTTTTAATGGCGGGGACGATGCCCGGAAGTTTGAACCGATAGGACGGCTTAGCTACAACAAGGTTGATAAGATTATACGAAAATTCAGGCGAATTTACCAAGAAAAGCCAAATCTATTTGAAATCCCAGCCTTTGCCCGCAAGGTCTATTGATTTACGCATATAATCGCATACTTTCGTATATATCTGCTATATGCGATTTAGCGACTTAAGTATCTGCTTAACTTGCTCGTTGGTGACTTTGGAGTCAGAAAGGCGGAGTGATGAGCCGGTAGAAGCTATAAGTGTGGCACAACGAAGTTCCGCCAGACGTTCCGGGGAAATACCGATCTGCTTTTTAGCTTGCTTAGTCTTTGTTATATGGATAATCATACCAAACTATTCTCTGACTCAACCCAGACCTTCTCGATATCTTTCGTGTCTTCCCAAATTGTCACGATTTTTTCACGCAATTCTTTATGCTGAGGATATCCGGTATCAGTCACGCCTTCTGGAAGCAAATCAGTACATTCGATATTAAGTAAAACAGTAAGGGCTTCCTTGATGTCATTGTATTTCTGCTTTCCTAATCGAGTTTCGTAATCTGACCCGAATCTCTGCCATGTATAAAAATGCCAAAGCTCGTGCACGATCGTCTTTCTAGCCGATGTATTGAGCATGGAAACAAAGAAGTAATGATTTTCGATGCTATATGGACATCGTGTATTAACCGTCAGATATGCCGTCACATCGTGCGGCAAGGTTTTACCAAACACGCGTTCCGCGCGTATATAGTATTCGTCGGCAATCGCAGACCAATCATTTTCAAATTTGGTTATGAGAGCAGGTATATCAATACCTTTATCGGCGATATAGGTATCAATGAATGCTGAAACCTTGTCCGGTGTTAGATGTTCCCCATACGCATGTACAAGTTCCTCGTACACCTTGGTCGCTGTTTGCGAATTGTTTGAGCTTTTGCCTTTGTTTAATAGGCACCAAACATCTTTCTCTCGATTATAAGTAAAGTGTATATTCATAAAGTTTAAAGTTTTTATAAGCATAGCTTAAAACTCTTTTGTTTAAGCTCTAAAAACTACTGGCGGAGAGGGCGGGATTTGAACCCGCGAAGCCGTTTAACGGGCTTACCTCGTTAGCAGTGAGGCGCTTTCGACCGCTCAGCCACCTCTCCATGGTGTAAAAAGACTTTAACACATCTGTCTTTCTTTTCCCATTATTTTTGGAATAATTTGTCTAAAAGCTAATTCCTACTTAAGTCTCGATGCTTCTGGTCGGAGCTAAAAGCTGTTTTTAATGAGCGATAGTAAAAACAAATACATCTTTTGCTCGGGCTTTCTTGAGAACCCTTACTGCTTCTTTTAACGTACTTCCAGTTGTGAGAACATCGTCTATAAGCACTACAGTTCGCTTCACCACCTCTTCCGGCTTTTTGATACCAAAGGACCCCACGGGATTTTGTTCACGTTCTTTTTTAGTTAATGTTTTTGTTTGTGGCGAAGTTTCTTTTATTCGCATTAAAATATTTTTCTTATATTCAAATAAATTCATATTGTCGAAACTTGATATAGCTTCACATAGTAATTCTGTTTGGTTATAGCCACGCTCCTTAAATCGTCGATGGGAAGAGGGTATAGGGATAAGTAATATTTTTCTCGTGTTTTCAAAAAGCACATAATCTTCAAGGTGGGCCATAATCTCTGCATATAAAATCTCTCCAACACGCTTCACAATCAGAACATTTTTATTGTATTTAATTTCCCAAATAGCCGTTTTCACAAGTGGGTGGCTATATTTCCAGAGCACGTGAACATTTTTCTTACCTATTTCTGCTTTTGGAAATGTCTCCATATACTCTTCCACTTTCATTTCTTGGAGTTTTTTCACTTCCGGAAGGGAAGGGAAAAACAGTTCATTCATTAGAGCAAAAATCTGTTTAAACATATATAATAGTTGATATACTCTTATGTTATACTAAAAAATTATATCGAAAATGCCTCCGTTTTTAAAAAATCTTTTCAAACAATCAAGTCGATCCGTTCTTGGTGTTGATATTGGCGCTTCCGCAATTAAAGTTGTTCAATTAAGCAAAAAAGGAAATAAGGCTTCACTTGATACATATGGTGCTATTGCGCTCGGGCCATACGCCGATATGGAAATAGGCCGCGCGACAAATTCAGCAGTAGAGAAGCTCGTCGAAGCGTTAAGCGATGTCATTAAAGAATCTGGAGTAACTACGCGCGAATGCGGTTTTGCGATTCCATTTAGTTCAAGTCTCATGACTATAGTTGAAATGCCCGCGGTTCCCGAGGCAGAACTTGCTGGTATGGTGCCGATTGAGGCAAGAAAATATATCCCTGTCCCTATTTCGGAAGTTACTCTTGACTGGTCTGTTATTCCTGAAAGCAAAAATTCTCCGGATCAAAATTCTTCTGCCGATAAAACGCATAATGAAGTGAAACTTGCGGGCAAGCAGGATGTTCTTATTGTGGCGATTCACAACGACTCTATTGCGAAATATCAAGAAATTGTGCAAAAGAGCAACCTCAATGCGAGCTTCTTTGAAATTGAAGTTTTCAGTACAATGCGTTCTTCACTTGATCAAGACACAGCTCCAGTAATGATTTTTGATATGGGAGCGGCTTCTACCAAACTCTACATTCTGGAACGGGGAATTGTGCGCAGTTCGCACGCGATTAATCGCGGCTCTCAAGATATTACCATGGCTCTCTCTCGAGCTCTTGCTGTTCCTGTGGAAAAAGCAGAAGTGATAAAACGTGACCCAAAACTTGGTGGGCACGCTGATGACAGGGATGCCATTGAAGCAATGTCACTTATTCTCGACTACGTTTTTTCCGAAGCAAGCCGCGCGATAATCGCCTATCAGAAAAAATATTCAAAAACCATACATAAGGTAGTTCTCGTTGGCGGAGGTGTCGAGCTTGCAGGTTTTAAAGATCGTGCACACAGCGCATTTCAGTCAGAAGTTGTACTCGGGGACCCATTTTCAAAAGTGGAAGCTCCAGCTTTTCTTGATGAAGTACTCAAAACTGTTGGTCCAGAGTTTGCCGTAGCTCTTGGTGTAGCACTTCGTCGCTT
Source organism: Patescibacteria group bacterium (assembly GCA_038057845.1). Taxonomy (GTDB): domain Bacteria; phylum Patescibacteriota; class Minisyncoccia; order Phycocordibacterales; family JAGLPS01; genus JBBUCK01. The sequence continues at coordinate 49,133 of JBBUCK010000090.1, read as the reverse complement.
GCAAGAATTTGAATAGCTATATGCTCGTGATATACTTGAGGGGAAGTTCATAGTTCTCATGGATCCTAAGTTTACACAATCTTTTATTCCCAAAAAGCCCGTTGTTCTCCAAGGGCGCGTTGGCCATACTACTCGTCGACAAACTGCACTCATGCCTTTTGTTGGAGGTATTATTTTTCTTTTAGTCCTTGTTGGTTCTGTCGGTGTTTTCAGTTATCAACAATATCTTCTTAAACATATTAGCGACCTTGATTCCAAACTTGTGAAGGCGCAATCATCTCTCGATTCTGATGAAGTAGTCGATACATTGATTGCTCTTGATGGCCGTCTTAAATCAGCCCACAAGCTTCTCCTCGAACATATTTCAACAACGGCTTTTTTTGAACTTCTCCAGTCGCTTACCTTACAGAACGTTCAATTTACGGATTTTAGTTACACGATCAACAATCTTGAAAGCGGTATTGGGGTTGAGATGAGAGGAAGAGCAAAAAATTACGCGACGCTTGTTCTTCAGTCGGATGTTTTAAATGAAAGTGAACAAGTGAAAAATTCTACTTTTTCTGACCTCGATCTTGATAACGAGGGTAATGTGCTTTTCAGGTTAAGTGTTGTGTTTGATGCTAAAAGTCTTTTGTATAAAGATTCCTTGCAGTCACTTTCTTTCGGCGGTTTTCCATACTAAATAAAATGAAACCCATTCTTCCAATTTTACTAATCATTCTTTCTTTCGCTGTTTTTTATATGTACATTGACCCAACATATGCGGATGTACGTGAATTGCAATCAGAGGCAAAAGAATATAAACAAGCGCTTGAGAAGGCTCAAGCGCTTACAGAGTTAAAAACAACTCTTGTTAACAGATATAACACATTTACAAACGATAACCTTCTCCGATTGGAGAAAATGGTTCCGTCTGAAATTGATAACGTAAGGCTGACTGCTGAAATCGATGGTATCGGAGAAAAATATGGTATTAAAATTCGGGCAATTCGTGTTCAAGAAAACCGGTCAAGAACCAATGCTTCTACAAATATAACCGAGCCGCTTTCTGAAGAATATAAAACAGTAATTATGACTTTTTCTTTTAATGCGACATACGAAAAATTCATTCAGTTTATGTCGGATCTTGAATCCAATCTGCGCATTGTTGATTTTTCAAACATATCTTTTACTGTTAGTTCAGGAATGCCAACATTTTCGTATCAAGTGACAATGAAAACCTACTGGCTTCCTTAATCAAGAAATTATGAACGAGAATAATCAAAACTTTTTAAAGCAAAACACAGGATCAATTATCCTCATTGTCTTTGCTGTGATTGTTTTTTGGGGGTATACAGTTTTTTTTAAGATGACACCCCTAGATTCATCACGACCAGTGAGTGCTGTTGGGCAAAAAGTGGTGGAGACGCTAAATCGTCTCAACGAGGTCTCACTTGATGGTTCCTTTTTTGCAACATCTGAATTCCAAAATCTCAAGGAGTTTGACTTGATTATCCCTTCTCAAATAGTGGGAAGGATTAACCCTTTTGCCGCGATAAAAAAATAAAAAAACAGGTTTTCGGTTTTTGGGTATAACATAGATTTATATGGGCATATTAGAAATCCTTGCAAGAAAAAATATTATTCAGGAAGAAAATATTCCTTCTATTCGACGTAAGGCGGGAACTAGTGGAGAATCCATAGAGCAGGTGCTTGTTGAGATGGGTGTTCCCGCAGTAGACATTCTTGAAAGTAAAGGAGAACATCTGAATGTTCCCGTGTATTCAATAGGTGATAGAGATATTGAGAGCACTATTCTTGAATATATTCCTGAAGAATCTGCAACTCATTATCGATTTGTTCCTATCGGAGTAAAGGATGGCGTACTTGAAGTTGGTATTACCGACCCGGACAATATTGAGGCACGTGATGCTCTTACTTTCATCTCTTCCAAGGTGCACATGCCTTTTAAGCTTTTTCTTATTTCTTCTCAAGATTTTGAAAAAGTTATTAACATGTATAAGGGCCTTTCGCGTGAGGTGACAAAAGCGCTTGAAGAACTTGAAAGAGATCTTGATGATGAGGGTACAGAGGCCGAAGGAACTCCTAGTGAAAAACTCAAAGAAAGAGAAAGCGGCGATGGTTCTGAAGAGAGTGCAGAAACAGCCGAAGATGCTCCAGTAAAAAAAATTGTTGCGACAATTTTGCGTTACGCGACCGAAGGTAATACATCAGACGTCCACATTGAACGTACGCGTGACACTGTGCGTGTTCGTTTTCGTGTTGATGGCATATTAAATACAAGCTTGATTCTTCCTAAAGAGGCGCATGCGGCAGTCGTTGCTCGTATCAAAATTCTTGCGAGCATGCCTCTTGATGAAAAACGAAAACCACAAGATGGTCGTTTTTCGGCAAAAATCGGGGGACGTAAAATAGACTTTCGCGTTTCAACATTCCCAACATTTTATGGTGAGAAGGTTGTTATGCGTATTCTTGACCAAGAAAAAGGAGTTAAAAAAATTGATGAACTTGGATTGAGTAAAAATAACCTCGAAGCTATTCGTCGCGCGATAAAACGTCCGTACGGCCTTATTCTCATTTCAGGTCCGACCGGGTCGGGTAAAACAACAACTCTGTATGCAATGTTAAATGAAATAGATAAGGAGACAAAAAATGTTTTGAGTCTTGAAGACCCGATTGAGTATAGTATTGAGGGGATAAACCAATCCCAGGTTCGTCCAGAAATTGGTTATACCTTTGCAACTGGTCTGCGCACAACACTTCGACAAGACCCAGACATTATCATGGTTGGTGAAATTCGAGACAAAGAAACTGCCCAACTTGCCATTCAAGCCGCACTTACCGGTCACCTTGTTCTTTCAACCATTCACACAAACAATGCCATCGGTGTTATTCCTCGTCTCATCGACATGGGCGTTGATCCGTACCTTATAGGACCTACCCTTATTCTCGCTATGGCACAAAGACTTGTGCGCACTCTCTGCCCAGGAGCTGGAAAACCAATATCTGTGGAAGGGGGAATGGCTATGATGATTGAAAAACAATTCGCTGACCTGCCACAAGCATTTAAAAAAGATTTGCCAATAGGAAAGGAATTATATGAAATTTCTCCAACAGCAGAATGTCCGTCAGGTGTCCGGGGCCGTGTTGCAGTCATGGAAGTTCTTGAAATGGATAAAGAGCTCGAAGCATCTGTTCTTGGAACCCCTACAGAAATTGATATTTGGAAAATTGCCCGAAAGAATGGAATGATTACGATGAAAGAAGACGCGCTTCTGAAATCTTTTAAGAGAATAGTTCCTTTTGAAGAGGTTAATGGTCTCTAGCGCAGGGAGATTATGGTATAGTAAATAGGTGCTTTAAAGAGGAAATAGGGCGGATAGTATGGATACTCAAAAAAAATATAAGATTTTAATTGTTGATGACGACCAATTTCTTCTCAACATGTATTCGCTTAAGTTTGGGAAAGAAAATTTTGACGTCACGGCAATTACAGGAGGGGAAGAGGCATTAACAGAGCTTCGCGGAGGCCTTGACCCCGATGTTCTTCTTCTCGACGTGATTATGCCGGCAATTGATGGTAATGAACTTTTAAAACTCATTAAAAAAGACAATCTTGCTCCTCACGCGGCAATTATCATGCTTACAAATCAAGGCGGAGAAAGTGATGTGAATAATGCCAAGAGTCTCGGGGTTGATGGGTATATTATAAAAGCAACGGCCATTCCTTCCGAAGTAGTAGAAGAAGTCCTCAAAATTGTACAAGCAAAAAATAAATAATTTTTAAATTTAAGTTAGATATGGCAATGGATCCCGTTAGAGACCGCGGTCGCGTAACACAATAAGGTGTATAATATAAATACAAGTCGAGTGAATTTTTACAAGAATAAGCACAGGCAGGGCGGGAAGACCGCGACCTGTCTCTAAACGGGATGGATTATAAACAAGAACTTGATGAATTGTTGGAGACAATAATCAGCGAAGATGGTTCTGACCTTCATCTCTCCGAAGGCCGTCATCCGACACTTAGGGTGGCAGGTTTTCTTATTCCACTTGTCAAAAAAGACATACTTACCAAAGAAACTCTTTCCGGGCTTGCGAGCGCGCTTTTGACTCTAGAACAAAAACAAATTTTAGCTGATAAAAAAGAAGTTGATTTTGCTTATGTGTTTAAAGAAAAAGCTCGTTTTCGAGGTAATTCATACTATCAACAAGGGAAAATAAGTGTTGCCCTCCGTCTAATTCCGCGACGTATTCGTACTCTTAAAGAACTTAACCTTCCAGAAACGCTTGAGTTGTTTACGCGTAAACAGCAAGGGTTCTTTCTTGTTGTTGGGCCTACAGGACAAGGCAAAAGCACAACCCTCGCAACTATTATTGAAATGATAAATTCCGACAGGCTAGAGCACATCATTACAATTGAAGATCCAGTTGAGTATGTGTTTGAACAAAAAAAATCAATTATTGACCAACGTGAAGTTCGATACGACACAATGAGCTTTCAATCAGGTCTTCATAGTGTATTTAGACAAGATGTTGATGTCTTGATGATTGGCGAAATGCGCGACCCAGACACTATTTCAACTGCTGTGACAGCGGCGGAAACGGGACATCTTGTGCTTTCCACACTTCATACAAATACCGCAGCTCAAACAGTCGACCGTATCATTGACTCTTTTCCTGCGACACAGCAGGACCAAATTCGCATGCAACTCGCAGGAAGTTTAATTGGTATCTTTTCCCAGCGTCTTGTTCCACGAATTTCAGGTGGTCTTATTCCTGCGTACGAACTTTTACTTTCCAATAGTGCAGTTTCAAACCTTATACGAGAAGGAAGGACTCACGAAATCGGTACAGTTATTGAAACAAGCTCACAAGAAGGCATGATTGACCTTAATCGCTGTCTTGCTGATTTAGTACGTCGTGGAGAAATTACTGTTGAAAATGCCTACCTTCATTCAGCTAACCAAAAAACTCTTGAGCGAATGCTCTAATATTTATTCATGTTATTTAATTACAAAGGGATAAATAAAGCGGGGGAGGAAAGAAGGGGAACAATCGAGTCTATCAATATTGATGCTGCAATTGGTTCTCTTCAGAACCAAGGACTTGTTCTCTCTTCGATTATTCCAGTTGAAGAACGTCGTGAGTTAGCATGGTTTTCTTTTCTTCACGATGTTTCTGCTAAAGACATCGTTATTCTTTCTCGACAAATGTCAACGCTCTTTCAGGCAAAGGTTCCGGCACTCCGAATTTTTAAATTACTTGCTAACGAAGCTGAAAACAAAATTTTACGCGAAATCCTCGATAATGTTGCAAACGACTTGCAAGCCGGCAGCTCAATTTCAAAAGCACTTTCAAGGCACCCGACCATTTTTTCTGATTTTTATGTAAACATGGTGCGTTCAGGTGAGGAATCGGGACGGTTGGACGAAATCTTTAACTACCTGGCCGATTATCTTGACCGTACGTATGAAGTTACTTCCAAAGCAAAAGGAGCTCTCATCTACCCTGCTTTTGTTATCGTTGTCTTTATCGCTGTGATGGCCCTAATGTTCACTGTAATTATTCCTAAAATTACAGCTGTTCTCGTTGAATCTGGTGGGGAATTACCGATCTATACTAAGCTAGTCATATGGACAAGTGACTTTTTCATTAATTACGGACTTTTTATTCTCGTATTCCTTGCTATAGGAGGTTTTTTCCTCGGACGTTTTATCCAAACTCCAGATGGAGCGCTTGCTTTTGATATTTTCCGACTACGAGTTCCATATGTGGGCGATCTCTATAAAAAACTCTACCTTTCACGTATTTCCGACAACATGAGTACAATGATTGCCTCGGGTATTCCAATGCTTCGTGCAATTGAAATCACAGCTTCTGTTGTGGGAAGTCCGCTTTATCGAAGCATCCTTCTAGATAGTCTTGAATCAGTGCGGGGAGGAAGTCCTTTTTCTTCTGCTCTTTTAGAGCATGAAGAAATGCCAACTATTATTGTGCAAATGATTCGCGTAGGCGAAGAAACTGGTGAGCTTGGAAATATACTAAAGACTATGGCTAAGTTCTACCAGCGTGAAGTAACGACAGCCATTGATACGCTTGTTGACCTTATTGAGCCAGTTATGATAGTTGCTTTGGGTGTCGGCGTTGGAGTCCTTCTTGCCGCAGTGTTGCTCCCTATATACAACATTGCGGGAAGTTTCTAAACGTTGTTTGATATGAAGCAACGTCGAGATGTTAACACTTCGACAGGCTAAGTGTTAACAAAGGCTTGTTTTTCATTTTAAGAGTAGGGTATAATAAAGGCTGATACGCTTTAAACAAAGCGGCTTCTCTCTCAAGGAGAGCGGTCGAGTAAGAATTATTAAAATCATTTTGATAAGTATGTTAAGAACAAACAAAGGTTTTACACTCATTGAGTTGCTCGTTGTTATTGCAATTATTGGTATCCTCTCGTCAGTTGTGTTGGCAAGTCTCAACACTGCTCGAGCCAAAGGATCTGATGCGGCCATTAAGGCCACTCTTGCTGGTATCCGATCACAGGCTGAAATTCAATACGATAGCTATGGATGTTACACTGATGCGACTGCTTGTAACGCTACTACTCCACTCGTTGTTGCTTCTGGTGTTTGTCCTACTGCTGCGGGTTCACTTTTTGGGCAGACAACCATTAAGAACCAAATTGCTGGAGCGTTAACCGCTTCCGGCGGTTTGAATGCTTGTGGCGCGACAGTTGGCGGCAGTGCTTGGGCAGTCGTAACTCAATATAAGTCAGACAGACTCAAAGGATGGTGTGTAGATAGTAGTGGTAAATCAAAGGAAGTAACTATAGCCACGAACGATCAAGCAGGAGTAACTGCAGAAATCGCGTCGGGTCTATGTGTTGAATAATTAGTGTTTTGCTTCTAGCGAGACCTAACTTCAAAAAAACAAAAAAACCACCCATATGGGTGGTTTTTTTGTTAGACTGCGGTATTATTCACTATATTCATGGATATAGTTCTCTACACTACTATTTTTGTTCTCGGGACAATTATCGGCAGTTTTCTTAACGTTATCATTAATCGGTATGGAAAAGAATCAATACAAGGAAGGTCACATTGCGAATCGTGCGCTCATACTCTTTCCCCTCTAGAACTTATTCCGCTTTTAAGCTTTTTTTTTCTTCGCGGCCGTTGCGTTCAATGCAACGCTCCCGTTTCTTTTCAGTATTCATTCGTGGAATTATTGACCGGCGATCTTTTTTTACTTTCTTTTCTTAAGTTTGGTTTCAGTGTGGAATTTGTTTTTTCAATAATTGTTTGGAGTCTTCTTATCATCATCGCGGTGTATGATTTCAAGCATACGATTATTCCTGACGAAATCGTTTTTTCCTTCATTTTCATTGCATTCATTCGTATTATTTTCTTATACGGCATAAAAGGACTTTTTACCGGTGATGGATTTTTATACGTTTTGTCAGGGATTTTATTTTTTCTCCCCTTTTTCCTTTTATGGTGGTATTCAAAAGGTGAGTGGATTGGACTCGGTGATGGGAAACTTGCATTAGGAATTGGTTTTTTTCTTGGACTTCAAGGTGGCCTGAGCGCAATTATTCTTTCTTTCTGGATTGGCGCTATTGTAAGTCTTGTCCTTCTTTTCTTCTCGCGTTTTTTAAAGGGTAAAAATTTGTTATTTAAGGATAGAGAGATTACTGGAAGCGGTCATGAATATGACCGCACGGGAGAACCAGCGAGCGGAGCTCGCTCTTATCCAGCAAGGACCTCCTCATTCGAGTCTGATGACTCTCAGAGTCAGAACGACCTGATTCGCCCCGAAGGAAGTGATGATGATTTGCTTCTTGGGGCGAAGGTCCTTACAATGAAAAGCGAAATACCATTCGGACCCTTTTTGATATTCGGTACTGCTCTTGTTTTCTTTTTCGGGGTTTCAGTTATTGATTTTTCTATTTTTGTATCATGAAAAACCTACATATGTCCAAAACTTCGGAAGGGTTTACCCACCAAAACTTTCAAAAGAAAGTTTCAGGCGGGTTTACTCTTATGGAACTTCTTGTGAGTATTTCCATCATGGCTATTATTGCTGGCATCGGCATATTCAATTATCGTACGTATGGGCAAATTGTTGAAGTAGACAGACTTGCCAATGAAGTAATACTCACATTACGCGAGGCGCAAGTGTATGCCACATCTGTAAAAGAATTCCAACCAGGAACAGATAATTTTTACGGCAAGTATGCTGTTCATTTTCACGACAACGAATACATTTTCCGTGCGTTTCAAAACACTAGCACTTCTACAGACATTGCGTATCCAGTTCCAAGTGGTATTACTAGATTATTTTACGAAACTCCAATCGCTGCACCCGAGACCGCCGAGTTCACTGTTTATTTTGAAAAATCAAAACTTACTCCCACAATAACAAGAACAAGTCCTCCATTAGATGGATATAGGGGAGAATTGGTCCTCAAGTCTCCTAATGGTTCAGTTGAACGGAGAATCTGTATATGGACAGACGGAAGAATGTACATAAGCAAAGGTCCATCGTGTCAGTAAAGAACTTCGTCACAAAGAGCGAGGTATCCAAAACTCCTTGTGACGAATCGGGGGTGTTCATAACTCAAGAAGAACGAGCTCCGCTCGTTTCAATCAGTAATGCGGCCATTCAGCCCTCCGCCTAAGGCGGGAGGGTATCCTGTCCGCTCCCAGTAATGATATACTAAATAAAATGTCGCGTATTTCTCATGAAAAAGGGTACACATTAATTGAAACTCTAGTGGCTTTGGGGCTTTTTATGGTCGTTGTTTTTATTGCTATTACCGCCCTTTTTGTTGTTGCTGATGCTAATAAAAGGGCCCAAGCAACGCGAAGGATTGTTGATAACCTCGATTTTACGATAGAAGAGGTTGTGCGTAGCGCAAGAAAAGGAAGAGCGTATAATTGTGGCTCTGCAACTGATTTAACCGCGCAAATTGCAGCCGGAAACGATGGCATTGGGAGTCCTAGAAACTGCGATGCAGGGACATATATTGCTTTTGAGGATGAGGCTGGAGATGTCACTTTACCAAACGACCAAATTATCTATCGTCTTGATATAGACCTAGACCACGTTGAAAAGTCAACCGATGGTGGCGGTTCATGGCTTCGATTGACCGAACCTGGAGTGACTATCAATGATTTGAAGTTTTACGTAACAGGTTCAGGTTCTCGCGATGAAGTCCATGCAAAAATTCTTTTCATATTACGTGCTCAAACACAGGCCGTAGGTCTTGAAACAACCATTTTTAATATACAGACGACGGTTACTCAACGGGCTACTGATTTATAAAATTATATGTATCAGTCAAATAAAAACGAAGAATTCATCCACCAAAACTTTCAAAAGAAAGTTTTGGGCGGGTTCACGCTTGTAGAAACTCTTGTTGCAATTTCGATTCTTCTCGGCTCTATTACCGCACCGATGTTGATTGCCTCTCGGGGGATAAGCATTACTGCTCTTGCTCGTGACCAGGTGATGGCAGCCTATCTTGCCCAAGATGCTGTTGAATATGTGATGGCAAAGAAAAAACAAAATAGTCTTAATGAAATTCTCGGCAATTCAACAGGCTGGCTTCTCAACCTCGACACTCCTTGTGGCGCGCCTAACGGCTGTATAGTCGATACTCTATATGACCTTGTGCAACCAACACCAGCCACTGCATGTGCCGCTACGTGCTCTCCACTTAAATTCAATAATGTTACAGGCGCGTACGGCTACGGGTCTGGGGCAGATTGGACGGACAGTCGTTTTACAAGAAAAGTTGTTATTTCTTCTCTTAATACTCATGAGGCAGTTCTTGAGGTAACGATAGTGTGGAAGAATTCTGTTCTTGTGCAAAAAAGTTTTACTATAAAGACAAACATTTTTGATACTGTCCTATGATTACTTCTGAAACAATGAAATACAAAGAACAAAAAGGTATCGCACTTCTTCTTGCTATTGTGATTTCTGCAATCATTCTTTCTTTAGGTCTTTCTATTTCAATGATTACAAGTCGAAGTTATGTTCTTTCAACAGCGGTAAGAGAATCTCAACTTGCATATTATGCTGGCGAAGCGGGCTCCGAATGCGCTCGTTACTGGGGACTTTTGAATCGTAAGAATTTTTCAAATACCAAACTTTTTACTATTCGGTGTAATGATAGCACTTTTGATTTTCCCCCCACTCCCGGACAAACCATTTTCCATTTTGAATTTGGCCATGTTGGCTATCCTTACTACTCTTCAACTACTGTAACGCGTTTGCCGGGGATATTTAATCTTGATATTGATGCGAAAGGTTACAACACTGTTGCCGCGAATGCAACGAGAAAATACGAGCGTCAACAGGACCTTAAAGCCTATGGCATTTGTTCGTATAGACCAGATATCATGTTTGTGTTGGACGTCTCTTCAAGTATTGATGCTGCCGAATTTGCTGATATGAAAAGCGCTCTTAATACACTTGTTGAGACACTCAATCCTACTGACCTTGGTGTGCACGTAGGTATTGTTGTATTTGGAGGCGACACAACGCTTGTTCAACATCTAACTGGAGTTAAGGCGGACATTCTTAATACCATTTCTACCGGTCTTCAGTGGCCTAGAAATTTCACTAATTTGCAAGAAGCTCTTCGATTTGGGAAAGCTGAACTCTCAAACCAGCCCTCACCAAACTTAATAGGGTCCCGTCTAAGTAATACTGGAGATAATTATTACTATTGTCCTCTGGCGGGAGGGCCGAATCGCGCAGTAGTTACTTTTCCAGCAATGCGTCTCGAGGGAAGTACTACTACTATGGCAGCTGGTGTAAATCCTTACGACCCCCAACCAACTGATAATCCTCAACCGACTATTCCCCCAGGCAAATACAATATATATATCGCTACTGCTGACACATGGGCAAATCCCTTGACTCCAACCACAACTCCTCCTGTGGGACGAGAAACAGAAACTCAACCAGGGGAACGAGTACGTCTAGAACTATATGTTAATCCTAACCAAGCCGGAACACCATTTTTTACAACGAATCCTACGGACGATGTCCCAGATTTTTTGAGATTCGGAGCTGTTACTACCCTTGTGGGAGAAAATGTTCAAATAAATCAAACAGCCCAATCATTTCTTGCAAGACACTATCCTACACCTTCTTGCGGAGTTGGCTGCGACAATTCTGTTGTAATGTCATGCGCAGTATTTGAAAAAACTGACACTGAAAACGGGAATCTCAATACAGCAACTTTACCTTATTATGATTCCCATGACCGACCAGATGAAACTTCTCCCGATTATATTATTGTTGTTACTGACGGTTCACAAACAGCTTACCGTTCGGCTCTTCAGGCGTATGGTCCTCCTGGCGCTGATGGTAATGGTAATACTTTTAGTTTCGAAAATAAAAAAGGAAGAGGTATGGTGAAAACTAATGGAGCAGATGGTTCTACGAATGACCCTAGTCCCTCAAACCATAATTCAATGCGTCGAAGGGCCGCCCAAACGGCAATCGCCTATGAAGCTGACCTGATAAGGTCTTTTGGTATAGACATTTTTGTTATTGGTGTAGGACTTGGAAATGATTGTTGGGATTATGCTGGTTGTGGTGATTTCTTAAGCACAGAAGCAGCAAGTTTCGCAGAACCCAATACGCCCGACCCTGACGGTAATGCATTTTATTTTGATGCCGCTAACTATGGAGAACTTGATACTGTACTAAGTCAAATTGTAAACTGCGTCCACCCTCTGGCTGATTAGTAGGAGAAATTATAGTAGTATACTCCCATGCCTTCTCGACACACAGATTCCGTTTCTCCTGACATTAAAGAACGTTACGAACAGCTTAAAAAGACGATTGATACATATCGTTATGATTATCATGTCTTAAATAAAGAAACTATCTCCCCAGCCGCCCTTGATTCTTTGAAGTACGAGCTTTTCAATTTAGAAAAACAATATCCAAGACTTATTACGCCGGATTCTCCCTCACAGCGTGTCGCGGGAAAGCCTCTCAAAGAATTTTCTAAAGTTCCCCACGTTGTACCCCAATGGTCCTTTGATGATGCTTTTACTATTGAGGATGCGAAGGATTTTGATACAAAAGTTAAACGATTTCTAAAATCTTCTTATGGACACGATGTTACTCCAACATACACGTGTGAGTTAAAAATTGATGGATTAAAAATTGTTCTGACATACAAAAAAGGTATTTTTGCACAGGCAGCAACTCGTGGTGATGGCAAGGTGGGGGAAGATGTAACGGTAAACGTCAAAACAATTCAATCTGTCCCACTTCGTCTTAATGAAGAAGTTGATTGTATTGTTGAAGGGGAGGTGTGGATGAGTAAAAGCAATTTCAAGGCACTCAATGTCCTTCGACGAGCTCAGGGCGAATCAGAATTCGCAAATCCACGTAATGTGACTGCAGGCTCAATTCGCCAACTTGACCCAAAAATCGTAGAAGAACGTAAGCTCGATACATTCATCTACGACATTGCTCAAGCAAGCATTCCTATACCTTCGACACAGTTTGAGGAATTGGAATTATTGAAAAAGCTTGGTTTTAAGGTAAATTCTAATTTTCGTCACTGTAAAGATATTTCGGAAGTTATACAGTATTGGAAGGAATGGGAAAAAAAATCTCCAAAGCAAGATTATCTTCTCGACGGAATTGTCATAAAAGTCAATGAACGCGAATATCAAGAAGCGCTTGGATATACCGGCAAATCACCACGTTTTGCCATTGCCTTAAAATTTCCGGCGGAACAAGTGACGACTGTGGTTGAAGACATTGTGCTTCAGATAGGGCGTACGGGCATTTTAACTCCTGTAGCTCATTTACGACCTGTGCGAGTTGCGGGAAGCGTTGTCGCGCGCGCAACGCTTCACAATGAAGATGAAATCAATCGTCTCGACGTTCGCATCGGTGACACAGTGATTTTGCAAAAAGCGGGAGATGTTATTCCAGATGTTGTGAGGGTTTTGAAGGAAATGCGCACAGGAAAAGAAAAAAAGTATCGTTTTCCGGAAAAAGTTTACGAATGTGGTGGAGATGGGAAAATTGAACGTATTAGAGGAGAATCCGCGTGGAGATGCGTCAATAAAAATTCTTTTGCTCAACAAAAAAGAAAATTGTACCATTTCACCTCAAAAAAGGCCCTTAATATCGATGGTTTAGGGCCGAAAATTATTGATGTCTTGTTGAACAAACAGTTAATTTCTTCTTGTGTAGACATCTTCTCACTTACAAAAGATGAACTTGCGTCTCTTCCTCGTTTCGGAGAAAAGTCAGCAGAGAATATTGTTAATTCAATTGAAAAAGCAAAGACAACGACCCTGCCTCGACTTCTCATTTCGCTTTCCATTTCTCATGTCGGAGAAGGTGTCGCGAATGATTTAGCCGATTATTTTGGGACATTAAAAAAAATAGAGAACGCTTCTTTTGAAGCGCTTGAAAAGTTGGAAGGCGTTGGACCGATTGTCGCGCACTCTGTTTTCAGTTGGTTTGGCGACAAAAATAATAAAAAAACACTTAACGCGTTGCTTACACATGTTTCCATTAAGGCGCATGTTGCCGCAAAAGGTTCGCTCTCAGGGAAAACTTTTGTTTTGACGGGAACACTTTCCTCGATGTCTCGAGATGAGGCAAAAGGGAAAATAAGAAATGCGGGTGGAAAAATTTCTGAATCTGTTTCAAAAGTGCTTGATTATCTCGTTGCGGGAGAAAATGCAGGCTCAAAACTCGATACAGCTAAAAATCTTAGAATTACGGTACTCAACGAAAAAGAATTTATCGCACTACTTTAGTCAATGGCACACCTTGCTAGCTTACTGGCAAGGTGTGCCATTTTTGGTATACTCCTTTCCAGAAAGAAGCTCTTTGGTGTTTCTAAAAAGTCTATAGAAGGAGGCAAAAATGAAGCTCACTATAAGGAATTGGATTGTTTACCGTATAGCAAATGATGGGATAGCTTTACTTGCTCGTTTCTTTTTCCCGCTTAAAATCGTGGGGAAAGAGCTAATTCCCAAAAAAGACGCATTGCTTGTTGTGTGTAATCACATAAGCGGTCTTGACCCTCCACTTGTCCATTCAAGTATCCCGCGAAGAACACATACAATGGCAAAAAGAAAACTTTTTGACAATAAATTCTTAAGGTGGTTCATGGTTACAATAGGAACCATTGCGGTTGATCGGGTTTTGTTCAGAAAGGCCGTAACAGATGCCGTGGCCTTACTTCGGGAGGGACATTGTGTCTTGATTTTTCCTGAAGGGACAAGAGGGAAGGATGGAATTCTCAAGAAGGGCGACCGAGGCGCTATTGCAATTGCTATTCGCAGTAATTGTGTGATTACGCCAACAGCAATCATAGGGAGCAATAAAGTACTTTCTTCAGAAAGTAAATATCTCAAGCGCTCTCCGATAGAAATTCGTTTTGGACAACCTTATCGAATTTTCTATGAGGGCAACAGAGAGCATGTGCCAATCCATGTGTTGACACGAGAGACAATGATTCTGATGGAAAAAGTCGAAGCACTCCTACCCGCACACATGCGTCCTTCGGCTGAACAAAAAAAAGAATGGTACAAAACTCCTATAATGGAGAGTGTCCACAGTTGATTCTAGTTTTTTATAGGAGTATACTCTCTCTTAGATTTGGAAAGGAGGTGAAGCCACATGCGCACTTTGCCCGACGGAGGCATTGGTGTTGGTAGTCATCATGTAATTACGTCTGCTGGTGGCATTCCAGAGTAGCCGCGGATGGGCGGCGGACGAAAAAATCATAATCCTTCTTAATCATTAAACCATCTCAAGTGGTTTCGGGTGCCCCGCGTTACATAAAACAGTAACGCATATAACCCTACTGGGCCGTCTTTTCTTAAGAAAAGACGGCCCTTTTTAATATCTCAAGGTCTTGCTCCGAGGAACCTTTATCCGTACACTTAAAATCATGATTACCCGTGAAGAAATCGAAAAATTGGCTACGCTCTCAAGGCTCAAACTTGATGCTTCCGAAGTAGAAAAATATCGTACTGAAATAGATTCTATTTTGGATTATATTGAGCAAATTAAAGAAGCGTCTACTTCTTTAGACGAAAAGGATATTTCTACAGGGCCTCTTAAGAATGTATTTCGTGATGATGTGAATTCTCACGAAAGCGGGGCACACACAGACGTTCTCGTTGCTGAATTTCCTAAAAAAAGTGGAAATTATCTTAAAGTCAAAAATATTCTCTAATCCCGTTAGAGATAACATACGTATGTTTTACACTTATATTATGCAAAGTACGAAAGACAATAAATGGTATACCGGTTCAACAAGTGATTTACGGAAGCGCTTGAAACAACATAACACTGGAAAATCCACTTATACCAAAGGTTGCGGTCCTTTTAAAATTATTTACTATGAAGCGTGTATAAACGAGGAAGATGCTTGTACTCGAGAAATGTATCTTAAATCTGGTATGGGAAAACGTTACATTAAAAATCGCCTAAAGCGCTTCCTATCTCTAACGGGACTCTAACTGAAATGCTCGACCTAAAAAATCTCACGATACGAAAAGCAAATGAGCATCTTCTTGCCCGCGATTTTTCCGTGGAAGAACTTGCCAATACTTTTCTTTCTGTTGTCAATGAAAAAGATAGAGATATTCATGCGTATCTTGAAATCTATAAAGACATTAAGGAGCAAGTAAGGCACGCGCAAGAAAAAATAAATGAGGGAGGGAAAAATATTCTCATAGGTATTCCTTTGGCTATCAAGGATAATATTCTCATTAAGGGAAGAAAAGTTTCAGCGGCTTCAAAGATTCTTGAAAATTATACTGCAACCTACACAGCGACAACTGCGCAAAAACTTATTGACAAAAATGTTGTCTTTCTCGGGCGTACCAATATGGATGAGTTTGCTATGGGAGGTTCAACGGAAAATTCCGCTTTTGGAGTTACCAAGAATCCCCATGATACTAGTCGCGTCCCTGGGGGTTCATCCGGTGGTTCTGCAGCAGCAGTTTCTGGCGGTATGGCCTTAGCCGCGCTGGGCTCCGACACAGGGGGCTCTATTCGCCAGCCAGCAAGCTTTTGTGGCTGTGTCGGCTTAAAGCCCACATATGGCATTGTTTCAAGATATGGTTTGATGGCAATGGGTTCTTCTCTTGATGTTATCGGCCCTATCACAAAAACGGTTGAAGACGCGGAAATAATTTTTAATGTGATAAAAGAGCGTGACCCTAAGGACAGCACATCCCTTTCTTCAGATGTTTATTCAACAAAGAAAAAAGGGGAGAAAATCGTTATTGGCGTACCCAAAGAAGTTTTAGAGACTCCGGGTATGGATGTGGATGTCAAAGTAAATTTTGAAAATTCAATTAGGGAGCTCTCCACACTTGGGTATGAAATCAAAGAAATCTCTCTCCCAAACATTAAATATTCTCTCGCTTCCTACTATATCTTGATGCCTGCGGAAGTATCCTCAAATCTCGCGCGTTTTGATGGCGTTAAATATGGGATGCGTAAAGAAGGGGGGGACCTTCTAGAGGATTATTTGCTTACTCGCGGAGAAGGCTTTGGAAAAGAAGCTCGCCGCCGTATCATGCTGGGTACCTATGTCCTCTCGTCAGGCTATTACGATGCGTATTATAATAAGGCAAGCGCCATTCGCAGGCTTATCAGCCGTGATTTTGAAAAAGTTTTTGATGTAGTTGATGCCATAATTACCCCGACCGCTCCGACACCCGCTTTCAAAATCGGAGAAAAGGCAAATGACCCGCTTTCAATGTATCTTGCTGATATTTTTACAGTTACGGCAAACATTGTGGGCGTACCTGCTATTTCAATCCCTTCTGGAGAGGTTGCGCGAGAGGGGAAGAATTTACCACTCGGTCTCCAATTTATGGCTCCTCATGGAGCAGAAAGCACTCTTTTTTCAGTGGGTAAAAAGTTTTTGGGAGAATTATAATATATGGCTGAAGAAAAAGAAGAAAAAAAGGAAAAAAAATCAGCGCCCGAAATTTCAAAAGACCCTGTTGTCACTGCGATTGAAATTGGGGTAATTGTTCTTCTTGTGTTGGCTGTTGCCGATGCTGTTCGTCGTCTTATTCAAAATCTTATAGCGCGCGCGGAAGTGGGCTTTCTTGCCCATCTTCGAGAGGTTTTTTTTGAAATTTTACCGCTTCTAAAAATTCTCTCGTTTTTTATTTCTTTTATATTTCTTGTTGGTCTTTTTCACCTCATGCGGAAGATCAATACAATCAGGGCAATTGAGCATGCTGAATTGTATCCTTCCAAAGGAGTTTCACTAGAAATGATTGATTCTCGCCCCGAACAACTTCTTAATGAAAAATGGGAACGAGTTATTAAATTAGTTGAATCCGACTCTTCTTCTGATTGGAAACTGGCTATTCTTGAAGCTGATATCATGCTTGAGGAAATTTTAGACAAAATGGGATATGGTGGTGAATCAATGGGAGAAAAATTAAAATCAATTGAGAAAAGTGATTTTGAAACTTTAGATTATGCGTGGGAGGCTCATAAAATAAGAAATTCTATCGCTCATGAAGGTGGAGATTTTCTCCTCAATCAACGAGAAGCAAAACGTGTTATTGAACTCTATAAAAGAGTGTTTGAAGAATTCTATTACATTTAGAGTTGTGAACTTCTTAAGAACTTTTTTTAGTTGACTTAGTATAAAAACTCTGATAAAGTTTTCCCCAGATAAGTACCGTTTAACCATTTTAGCAAGGAGGGGGAGTATGAAAGAGAGAAGGCGGCATTTCAGACCAAGCATCAAGAGAGGAGATTGCATTGGACATGTCAGACTTGCCTTGCACGAAGGTGAACAGCCGGTTGACGCGTTTTCCAGGCGAGCTGCCGAGGAAATTGTCGCGCAGGCGTTCAGCGAGGCAGCAATATCGGGACCTAATTTTCGTCGTCTCATCAATGAGGTCCACGAGACCCCGTATCTGAAAGGATGTAAAGCTCTAAGTTATGCCGATATTCTTGTTGATCGGAGCCGTCCTGTGCCGCTGTTGCACAGCGTCAAAACAATGTTTGCCATGGAAGAAAGCATGGAACCAGCAATGGTATAATTCCCCAAAAACGTTTTAAAGCCCCCTGATGAATTTTTTCAGGGGGCTTTTCTTTTGTCGACACATTTATGTCTTAGTGCCAATCTTGAACTCTTCGGTGCTGAGTCCTGGGACGAAGCGCGAAGTTGAAGAAGGATTGATTTTTTCCAATAGAAATGGTCAAATACAATTTAGATACTTTGTATAATTTTCTAAAGCAAAGGAGGGTATATGGGCGAATCGAAGGCGTTTTTCCAGTTAATTGATAAGTATCCTTTATCACACGGATTTATCTTCTTTCCCAAATATGGCTTAGCATTTCATATTCACTCAAAGGTGAGCGGCCGTCTGGCGGTTGAGTTTGTTTTAAAAACAAACATGGTAGAAGCAGAAGAAGCTGACGAACTTTTAGAAAAAATTGAAGAATCCGGAATGCCGGACACGCTTCCGATTATGGTTGTGGAAATTCATGAGATAGGAAGTATTGTGGATGCTGGGATAATTATCACGTCTTTGAGAAGGAGCAGTTCATTAAACTAACTCTCTCCAATCGGCAGTCTTTCTAAAGGCTCGGAATAACTCCCGGGCCTTTTTGTTTGTTGCGCGAGCGATGGGCTTGGCCACGAGTAAATTTCCTGACGAAAATTTCTCGCGACCCTTACAGGGTCTGTACACCTTTTGGACAATTTAGAAATTGTCTCAAAAGGTCTTGCGAAGCTCCACGTATTCGCTTCTCACCCGGCTCGGTAATTTTGCCTTCCGCTTCGCGGAAACAAAATTATACCTCCGCTTTTCAAGTCCCATCGCGAGCAAAGTAATTTGCTCGCTTTCGTTGTGCATAAGCACAAAACCCGATAGAAAAATCTATCGGGTTTTGGCTTTGCGCGACTTACTGGACGATATCAGAACCAGCTTTGAGAGGATGAATGATGAAACAATCTATATTCCTATATTTCAAATAAAATAATTCTTGACACCTTATTTCCCGGCTGAAAAAATATCTGAACTTTCGTCACCAGAAACTTCCAGTACTGCCCAAGCACCCTTATTCATTCGTGCAAGAGCATGATCAACTAAGAGATACTTACCAGGTACTTCCAATTTAAATTCAACAATACTTGCTCCCCCTGGTAATACTGCAGTAGCCTGAGTGTTATGTTCGAGCGCTCCACCGATATTTGCATTTGGATATACAGTATCGAATATTTCTCCTATAACATGGAAAGATGAAATAAGATTAACCCCTCCGTTGCCAACATACATTCTTACAATATCCCCTACTTTTGCATGCATTCTAGGAATTTGCTCAACTTTACCATTAAATGTCACGTAATTCGGTATTCCATCAAGCAAAGCCTCAGAATCAAAAGGCACTAACCCCTTTTTGCCAAGCTGTCCTTCTGTATATAGCTCTCCTTGCATGATGTAGAATTCTTTATCAACCTTTGGTAAAGCAAATTTTTCATCTTTCGGATCTACCATAATAAGTCCGTACTGCCCGTGAGAATTGTGCGTGCTTACATTTGCTGTTGCACAATGATATACATAAAGCCCTGGGTTTAATGCTTTCCATTTAAATGTTTTTGTTTCTCCTGGTCTTACATTTGTAAGAACTGCTCCACCACCAGGACCAGTAACAGCATGAAGATCTATGTTGTGTGGATGTAGACTAGATATGTGGTTTGTGAGAGTTAGTTCAATAGTATCTCCTTCACGAACACGAAGCATTGGTCCTGGAACCTGATTGTTATATGTCCAATAATTAAAGTAAATGCCTGGAGAAATTTCTGATATTACTTCTTGAGCTACCAAGCTAATACGAACAATGCCATCAGTGTCGGGAGTTTGTGATTTTTCTGGTACTAAATTTGGATTAGCACCAATATCAGCAACTTTTTCAAATCTATTTTGATACTTAAAAAATTCAACAATTTTACCAAATGGTATAGAAGCAGGTATTCCTCCTGGAGCATGCGACATCATAAATGCTGGCATAGCAAAATTTGGCGGATAAGTTTTGTTTGCTAGAAATCCAACAAGAAGAGCAACAATGACTAAAATTATAGGAAAATAATTTCTTCGCTGTTTCAACACAGCATAAATAGATGGTTTTTTAATCAAGCGAATAATTAACACACATAAAGACACTGTACCGACCACAACTGCAAGTATTGTAAAAATAAGGTATGTAAACATATTTGTATTGTACCAGTTTCTTAGTCCAATCAGTATACAGAAAAAGAACCATATAAATATGGCTCTTTTTTGTTGCGCGAGCGAATGGGACAAATAGAGCCCATGTTGTTATAATTATGGTTAGGTAACATGCCTGTGTATAAAAAAATAAACAAAAATTTCTTCAAAAAATGGTCTGCTAACATGGCGTATGTTTTAGGCTTTATTATTGCTGATGGAAATATAAGCGTTTCCAAAAGAGGAAGTCACTTTTTGAATTTGAAGATTACGGATAAAAAACTCTTATATGATATACGCACTGTTCTTCAGTCAAACCATTTCATAGGGAAACGTCCTGGAACAGGGAATGAAAAGACAAAATATACCTTGCAAATTGGAAGCTATGAAATGTGTGATGATCTAAGGGCACTTGGGTTGTGTGAAAAAAAATCTTACCATCTTTTCTTTCCTAACATACCTTCCCGGTATCTCTTCCATTTTGTACGGGGATATTTTGATGGCGATGGCAATGTATGGGTCGGTATTATTCACAAAAAAAGAAAAACACAACACATAGCAATTCAAACTGTTTTTACTTCCTGTTCCCAAAGATTTTTAAAGGATTTAAAAAGGGCTCTTGAGGAGTACGGAATAAAAGGAGGTCTGTCTTGCAGGAAGGGTTTTTCTCGGCTATATTACAGCATACGCAGTTCTCTTCATCTGTATAAACGGATGTATAATGGCAAAGAAATAAGGTTGTACTTACCTCGAAAGAAAATTGTGTTCGAAAAGTTTATTAAAATGCGGGCGTAGCTCAATTGGCTAGAGCATTCCCCTGTCACGGGAAAGGCTGCGGGTTCGAGTCCCGTCGCTCGCGCAAACTTAAAACCCAATAGATTACTGGTGCCGACGGCAGGGATTGCCTACAAGTTTCTCTCGCTTCCGCTCAAGAACTCGCAGGCCGCCCTCGCGGTTTTTGCTTTTGCAAAAACATCGCTACGGTCTTCGATTCCTCCCGTCCTGCAAGCAGTTGCAGGACTCCGCGCCACCCTGCGGGTGCCGACGGGAGGAATCGAACCTCCAACCACTTCTTTATGAGTGAAGTGCTCTACCACTGAGCTACGTCGGCAAATGAGGAGCAAAGAAGGCGCGTGTGCATTCTTTCTCCGAATGCTGCCGACACAAGGAACTATAAGGCTCCCTTGCGTCGGTGTATTTCCTAGATTACTACACTCTCTAAGTAAAATCTATATTGGATAAAGTAAAATTAATATCCCTACAAATCTCTTTCACTATACAAAAAACTTCTTGAGTTCACTTCTACCTCTACTACTTTTCCACCACAGTTCACGTTTTTTTGCTTCTTTTAATGTTGGAAATTGTTCTGAATAGAACATTTTAAACGGTCGACGATGTTTTGTTGCTTTTACACGTCCACAGTTATGTTCATATAGCCGAGCTGTTAGATTTTTTGCATATCCGACATATGTTCTGTTATCTTTATAACTTAGAAGAATATAGACGAAGTACATATATCCCAATTTTACACAAAAAACCGCCAGCCTAAGGTGGAGGTTTTTTGTGTAAATGCGGGCCGTCCGCCTCTGGCGAGACGAGCCTCGCAAAATGATTGCGGGCCGCCTTTTTGGCGAGCCTCGCAAAAGTTTCCTCGAAACTTTTGCGGGACCTGGAATTGCACCAGGGCCTGAAGGTTATGAGCCTTCCGAGATACTACTTCTCCATCCCGCGATCTGTCCGTGGGCAATTCACTTGTTAGTGGATTGACTCTCGGATAATGGGCGAAATATAACACGAAACAAGAGTGCATACAAGTTCTATTAACATTTGTTATACTGGAATGAAATGATAAACATACAAAAATATCTCCCCCAACTACTTTTCGGCATACTATTGCTTATTCTCGTTTACTTTGTTTTTTCTTTACCTGCTAAGTTAAATTCTTCAAAGAATAATGAGTTTTCTGATAGGGGCACTCTCGATGTTCCCAGTGAGGAAAATGTTCAGAATATGGAAGAAAAATTGTCTGCTTCGACTCCCGTGTACGGTTTCTCTATTAGTGAATACAACAAGGCTTATCCGGCGTATATATTTGGAAGCATAAATCCAATCTACGACCAAATCGCCGGAGAGCCTGTCGTGGTGAGTCGTGATTCAAAAGGGAAAGTAATAATGACTCATGCCGAAACAGGCGAAGTTTTTATTCCTGTTGAAGTAGCTTTTCAAACATGGTTGGCCTCGCATCCTAATACGTTAATTTTTTCATATAATGATTGACGAAGCGTTTCTTCGAGCACTTGTTTTCCTTCCTTTGATTGCATACTGCGTTGCGAAACTAGAAATCAATATTGAAGGTAAGCACGGATGGGCGGAAAACTTGCCTACATGGCGTATAAAATATAAGGCAATGAACCTTTTTTGGGGGAAATCACCACTTACTGGATATCATCTCTGGCTTTTTCTTTCAATATTTGTTTTTCTTCATTTCCCGTTTTTTCTTGCCGCAGAGTGGAGCCCAGCATGGGAACTACGCATTATGTCGCTCTATTTCTTTTTTTGGATTATTGAAGATTTTCTCTGGTTTGTATTAAATCCGCATTTTGGTATCTCAAAATTTAATAAAGAAAATATTCCGTGGCATCCTCATTGGTATGGACCCATGCCTATGTCCTATTACCGTTTTTTTATTGGCGGTATTCTTTTAGCCTTTCTTAGTTATCTTTTTAATTAAAAAATATGGAACAACCTATAAAGAAGCTTTCGATTAAGTTTTCTTGATATACTAAAGATATGGAGATAATTAAGAAAAACATAACATTCATTGTAGGTGCGTCTATCCCAATATTAATGATATTGTTTGTTGCTGGGAGCATTTATCTACCGGGAATTTTTATTAAACCTAAGTATAATTTTCTATACTTAGTTGAAAGCAGTTCTTACTACTACAACAAATATCAGTATTCTGTGCAGAATGGGGCTTTGATTAGGAGTGAAACACAAAGACGTGAAAATCCCAATTATAATTTACCACAAAGTAAAAGCACGCTCTACATTTATGATGTTGTAAAAAATGAAAGTAAAGAGATTTCATTTGAGCAAACACAGTATTTAAATTTTGATTCAAACGCCGTATCACCCGATGGTTTTGAAATTGTTTACGGCAGTCGCAGTAATAGTTTCTTCCCATTTTTCTTCTGGTCGGAAAATGACTACGATATACGGTATCTTAAGGGTCATAATGTAAGTAAGAAGCTTCAGTTGAATGGTCCATCTTTTCGTTTTATTGGCTGGATAAAATAAATATTATGGCAAACAAGGAAGAGGTTTTAGGATATGTCCGAATGCTTGCTGAGCAAAAAATTATTACAAAGAAGGAATTAACAGAGGCGTATGATTCTGGAAGTGACATTAAGACAGATTTTGTTTTGACAAAAAAACTTGGCATCGCTGAAATTTTATACTACATCGGTGGCGCAATCATTTTCTTGGGAATTTCAATCTTAGTTTGGCAAAATTGGTCAATATTGGGATTTGTAACAAAAGTTTTGGCAACGCTCGGTTCTGGTATTGCCGCTTATTTTGTTGGTTTGCTATTTAACAAAGATAAGGAAACTGATGTTATTGGATCAGCATTCCACCTTATCTCTGTACTCGTGATGCCAGTCGGTCTCTGGATTGTTTTTGATAACGCAGGTTTTGATGCCAACAGCTTTGGTTCGCAGAGTACCATCTCCGGTATCCTTTTAGGAACTTACCTTTTGTCATATTTTGTGTTTCATAAAAATATTTTTACATTATTTAGTACCCTTTTTGCTACATCGTTCTTTTTTAGTTTTACGAGTTTTATAACAGAAGGAGGGGTCTATTTTAATGATTGGAAGTTCTATATGTACCGTGTTCTTATTGCCAGTATTGCCTATATACTAATAGGACACTCTTTCTCCAAGAATGAACGTGCTCCACTTTCCGGATTTCTGTACGGTTTCGGTATATTGGGATTTCTTGGGGCAGCATTAATGCTTGGGGAATGGAAACCAAGTCAAAATGTATTTTGGGAATTAATTTATCCCGGTTTAGTTTTCTGGGCTCTGTTTTTAAGCGTCTATCTCAAGAGTAATTCGTTTCTAACGTGGGGAACAGTCTTTTTAATGTTATATATACTTAAAATTACCTCCGAATATTTTTCAAGCAGTTTAGGTTGGCCACTTGCTCTTGTTATTGCTGGTCTTGGGATGATGGGGGCAGGTTATATGTCTTTTGCTCTTAAACGAAACTATCTTTCAAAAATTTAACACAGTATTTTTGACATAATAAAAATTAATGGATAAAACTTTCCTACACTCCCTTTTTTTTGACTTAATTATTCCAGAGACCATTCAATGGGCAACTTTTGTAATTCTTCTCATTTTGGTTTTCTCTCCGTTCATAGTTATCAGCATTAAACGCTTTAAACTCGCAAAATGGTATTTTGTACCTTTTGCGTATGCATTATCGTGGTTTATTCATTTTGAACTTAATTTTTATCTCGTTGACTCTATCACAACCCTATTAGCTCGTTTAAGTGGTCTTACTAACATTGTTTTGGCGATGGAGAATAGTCGCTCCAATACATTTTTAGGTTTTTTCCTTTTATGGCCTCTTTCCACATTTTGGATATTAAAGATACTTAATATCAAATTTAATTTAAGAAATTTACTCTTGTCATTTATTGTAAGTCTTGGACTCGGTACTTTTATTTGGCAGTATTTAATTTATGGAATATCAGATGGTTTTGGGGGATTACTATTTTAAATTTTTACAATGAAGTATAAATTATTTATCTTATTAACTTTATTTGTAGTTGGTTTTTCTTTTATTCATGCGCAACTAACTGACCCAGACCCCATCATAATCATTCCTGGTATAGGGGCTTCTGTAAATACTGATATTTTTATAAATAAAGTACCAGTCCAGACCCCATGGGGTTTTACCGCTGGTGCAAAAAATTATAACAATCTTATTAACGAGCTAGAAATAAAAGGATATGTTTTAAATCAGACTCTTTTTATTGCTCACTATGACTGGAGGCAAAGCAATCTGGATAGTGCAATCAATTATTTAATTCCTACTATTAATCAAACGCTCCAGAATGCGCCAAATGGAAAAATAGACATTATTGCTCACAGCATGGGCGGTTTGGTTGTTCGTGCATATATTCAGGGAAATAATTATCGTAACGATGTTGACCAGCTATTTTTGTTGGGCACTCCCAATTATGGCTAATCTGACAACGAGAAAGGATACTATTTTTAGTTCTTAACTATCTGTTATAATAAATTTAGTGAAAGAAAAAATTTTGAATATATTTTGGCTCGCAAGTTTTTTCTTAGTTTTTATTCTTATCGAAAGAACAGCAAACCCAGTTCAATATCTTTCTGGGCCAGATCTGAGACTTTTTTTTACAGAATGGCTTCCACCACTTTTGTTGTTGTTTTCAACACTTTGTCCGTTTCTCTTTATTAGTTTCCATAGCTTCAAGCCTATAAAATGGAAAAATATTTTATTAAGTTTGAATTATTTGTATAATTAAATCTGAATGAAAAAAAAGATTTGGTCATTGCGCTGGGTTTTAGCTGTAGCTGTAGTTTTTTTTGTCGTAAAAGTTACTACTGAGCGAGTTAATTATCTTGCGGAAGAAAACAAAATCTTTCTTTTTGTAACAGACTGGCTTCTACCTTTGGTTATAATTTTAATTACACTTCTTCCATTTTTCTTTGTCAGAATTAAGAAGATTCAACCGGTGAGATGGTGGTGGATTTTTTGGATCTATCCTCTTTCTTTCTGGTTATCTAATTTTATTATTGAATTATTCTGGAAGTTTGAAGATTGGCTTTATTTACAAGGTATTAATTATTACTCTGAAATCGGGCGTAGTTTGTCGGAGGTGCCTCTTATACAGGATTTATCTCTGATCGTTTTATGGCCTCTTTCCATGTTTTATTTAAGAGGATTGATATACGAAAAATTTACTTTAAAAAGCTGGTTTGTGGTACTTGCTGCGAGTACCGGTTTTTTCGCTTTTTTGGCACATCGATTTTTTGTTGAGATGATAGAGGGACTTGGGGCTTTTGCTAAATATCTTTAATATTTTAATCTTATGAATAAACATACACTCATAAAATCTTTCTTTATTTTCGTTCTTTTTCTGACCCTGTCTCTCGCCAGTAACGCCCAGTTGTCTGAACCAGATCCTATCGTAATTATCCCTGGTTTTGGTTCATCTCTAAACACCGATGTGTTTACTAACAAAACTCTGGTTCAAACTCCGTGGGGGTTCTCGGAAAATGCGAAAAATTATAACAATCTCATTAATGCCCTTGAAATAAGCGGTTTTGTTGAGGGTCAAAATCTTTTCATCGCTCATTACGATTGGCGAAAAAATAACACCGATTCTGTTTCTAATTATCTTATACCTGTTATTAATCAGGCAAAGCAGTACTCACAGTCAGGAAAGGTTGATATTATTGCGCACAGTATGGGGGGTCTTGTTGCTCGGGCATATATTCAGGGAAGTAATTACCGAAATGATGTCGACCAGTTTTTCATGCTCGGGACTCCTAATTATGGTTCTTCTGATGCATATGGTGTGTGGGAAGGGGGAAGACTTCCGGATCATTGGTCAGAGGGTGCGAAAGCTGACATAAATAAGTATCTTTGGTATTTAGATTTTTCTCATCTATCTATTCGTGATAATTATGATGCGATTCACACCTTTTTTCCTTCCATCAAAGAACTTCTACCGGTTTACGACTATGTGACAGACAAAGACACACAGATAACAAAATTCACTTCTAATCTCAACGAACAGAATCCACTTTTGGCGTGGCTTAATTCTGAAACAGGCCTTTTTGACTTACAAGATCGAGTGCGGGAAATTACTATGGTTGCCGGCACAGGCTCTAGCACAGTAAATACAATTCCCGTCGTTGACCGTGGTACAGAACCTAAGTTGTGGGTTGATGGAAAACCAGACCCGCTTGACCCGATTCCTAACGACGCAATTGGAGATAATACTGTTCTTGCGTTTAGCGCTGAAATCGATTTTCCGTATGTGCCTGTTCTTGTCAAAGACGACACTTCTCCTTTCTTAAAATGGTTTGCACAATTTTTTACTCCTGTGCACGCACAATCCGCCGCGTTGATTAATTACTACGTAGTCAGTTCTCCTCATGAAGAATTACCGACTAATGCAATTTCACATATTTTCGCCTCATTAGGACTTTCCGCGCCATCCGGCGTAATTCTCCCACCCTATGAACCAAACGCCATCCTCTCATTCTGGTTTGCCTCTCCTGTTGATGTAAAGGTGGTGGCTCCCGACGGCACTGTCATAACAAAAGATATAAACGAAATTCCCGAGGCCTTTTACGAATCAACAAGCGACCCTCTTGGCCCGAAATTTGTAACTATCCCTAACCCGATTAATGGCGAGTACAAGATTGAGCTAACGGGAATCGGCAACGGGGAATATCACATGGGTGTATCGCATATTGATGATGACTCCGACATAGTTAATACCGTTCAAGGCACTGTCATAACAGGGCAGGAAATTGGCTATACGGTAAACTACGATCCAATAAATGAAACGACTCCTGCCGATATAAGCGAACCATATGAGCTTGAAGAAACGGCAGACCCGATTCAAATGACCGAAAGTCTTATCGCTCTCGTTGATGCATATCGGGCAAACGGACTTATTAAAAGTTTTTTTGCGTATAAAACACTTCGTATAAATTTGGTTTTAGTCCTTGAGGGTCTTAAGGACCTTCAAGAATTTGAAAATGACTTGGTTACTAATCCTGACGACGAGAAATTGCAAAAGAAAATCAAACGCCTACAAGAAGGAGTGGAAAAGAGTCTCGAAGCTTTTGTCGCTCAAGTGAATTTCTATAGAAAGAATCGGGTCATAGACTCTTCTGCCGCCCTTGATCTTGTTAGTAAGGCGGAGAAGATTCTCCAAGAAATTTCTGATTAATTTTTCCGGCCAAGATTTCTAAGATTTTTAGCTATCATCAATATTACACGATCGTGCAAAATTGATGATGGGGGTAGCTTGAGATAACGGTTGGAAAAACTCAATCTTGTTGTTGGAAGATTAGATTAAAAATAGCATTTGAAAAAGGTTGCCTGATATACTAATATGCAGGCTTGTACTTGGTGCCTGCCTTCCTCTTACAGAAGGGGAATACAAGGTGAGGCACTTGCCGTTGTAAGGGATAGTACCCTTGCAACGGTGGCGTTCGGAGATAAAGTAAGTACTTGTGCTTCCTTTTCTCCTCACTTGCCGTTGTAAGCAAAGCTTGCAACGGCTTCGCTCGGAAATAGAGAGTATGCTAGCATCCTCTCTATTCCTCACTTGCCGTTGTAGCTCCCCGAAAAGATTGCTTCGCAATCTCACGGGCAGGCAGTAGACTTTTTAGTACGACGCCATTATTTTGTTCTGGTGTATTACCAGAACAAAAAATGCCGTTGTAGCTCAGTTGGTAGAGCAACTCCATGGTAAATTTTTGCCCACTTTGAGAGTAATCTTCTAGTGAATCCCGAATTACGGTTAAAGCCCTCGCACAGGGTCAGACCGTAGCCCTGAGGAAATCGAAGGGCTCGAACGACTGACAAGGGTCTCCGCCCGAGGCGGAGAAAGATACAGTCTAATCTCCTTATATAAGTGTTTCGGTAAAAAGGAGTATATATGAAGGAGTAGGTCGCCAGTTCAATTCTGGCCAACGGCTCCCGTTTGGAAGACGCAAACTGCTTTGCGTCTATCCAGAATTGAAGGCCGGAATATGTCGCTTTGCGACGTTGAGGCGGGGTCGCGTCCGCTATAGCGAGCTGTGACCAATCTGGCCAACGGCTCAAGGCGCATGTTAAACAAAAAGACACGGGAGAAACCGTGTCTTTTTGTTTAATTCTTGCTCTGCATCATTTTTTGCAGTTCTTGCTGTATATCTTTAATTTCTCTTTCATTTTCAGACATATGCCCATGCAATTGTCCTATTTCCGATTCAAGCGTTTTAATTTCCACTTCAATTTTTTGTAGTTCCTGTTTCTTTTTGCTTAAATCACTTTCCTTTTTGTGAATTTCTTGACTTTCTTTTTCAATCTCTCTTTTAAGATTTTCAACTGCCTGTGCTGAAGCGTTCATAATAATTTATGTTAAGGTTGGTAAAAGAATGCAGGGTAATTATAGCATTTTACCGACTTCTGTTTTACGGTAGTTTTTGCTAAAGTATGTCCCAGTAAATCGTTAAAGATATTTGCCGCCTTAGCCGTCTTTCAGCCCAAGGCTGACCCGCCTCGGGCGGGGGTAGAATATACTTTACACTTTTTAGATTAAATGCCGCCTTAGCTCAGTTGGTAGAGCAACGCATTCGTAACGCGTAGGTCCCGAGTTCAACTCTCGGAGGCGGCTCCCTAAAACATTTTTCATAGAAAAATGTTTGAGCGAACAAATTTTATAAAATTTGTTTTAGCCGAAACAATGGAAAAACCCATACTTGAAAGTCAGGAAGGACAAAAAGCATCGCTTCACGATGCTCTAAAAAATATTATATTTTTTGTCATTACGATTGGATGCGCATACTGGCTTACCGTTTCAATCGGGATTGACCGCCTTGAAGATATTGTTAAAACGGCAGGGATCTGGGCTCCTCTTGCGGTTATTGCCCTCAAGATGACAACTATTATCGTTGTTCCTCTCGGGGGTGGACCCGTTTACGCGATTGCCGGCGCCGCATTTGGTTTTTGGAAGGGTTTAGCTGTCACGGCAATTGGCGACGTTCTCGGGTTCTCGGTCGCTTTTTATATCAGTCGCTTTTTCGGACGCTCAATTGTTATGTTTTTTGTGCCGCAGTCTCAAGTACCAAATCTTGAAAAAATACTTTCACGCAGTTCAAAACTATCGGCTTTTCTTAAGGCCCGTCTTGCTTTTGCTGGATTCCCTGAAATTTTTGCTTATACAGCAGGACTTACAAAAGTTTCCTTTCCGATTTTTATTGCTTCAATGATGGTACTTCATACTCCAGGGACCACCATCGGTATTTTGTTTGGAGACGCCATCTTGAGCGGCAATATATTATTTCTTGTTTTAGTATCTCTCTTTGCCTACGCGGCGGCATTTATTGGGGGATGGTTATTTCATCGGGATATCATGCGAGAAGCGTAAGCTTGACTGTCTACCTATTTCTAGTAGTGTCTTAATCAGGAACTTGTATAAATAAAATAAAAGAAAGGGGGCGGAATGAACCACAAATTCATTTTTTTATTGGTCCTAGTGGCAGCAATAGTGGGTTGTGGTGAGGAACCATTAAGACCTTCAATGACCGATTTATCGTTTCCCGCCAAAGACCGAAAAATTACTCTCTATGCGAATGATGGGAAAGTAATTACCGTGTGGGAGGGTCACTATGCGCTTTTTATCAAAGATTCGACCCGTGTCTTGAAAATCGGGAAAAGGGAAACTATTATTTCCGAGGGCATATTAGTTGCGGAAGATAGGTGAAATTTCGCAAAAAGGCAAGGAGTAAATTCCTTGCCTTTTCTTTTGCGTAGCGAGGACAGGCTATTTTTGCTAGAGTTATCGCATATGACTTCAGGAGATACTTCTAAAAAAATAAAAGAATTAGAGGAACAAATGATAGCTCCGGAATTTTGGAGTGATAAAACTCGTGCACAAGCAATCATTAAAGAAATCCAGAGACTTAAGGATGAACAGGCAGGTGTGGGGAAATATGACAAGGGCGATGCCATTATGACCCTTTTTGCTGGCGCCGGGGGAGATGATGCAGAGGATTTTGCGAAAATTCTTCTTTCAATGTATGAAAAATATATTGCGGCAAAAGGTTGGGGCTATACGATTGTTCATAGCAACGAAAATGACCATGGAGGATATCGAAATATCACCATTGAGATTAAGGGGAACCCTTCGACAGGCTCAGGGTCAGGCCCCTACGGGGTCCTGAAAAACGAATCCGGCGTTCATCGTCTTGTACGTATCTCACCGTTCAATGCAAAAAAACTTCGACATACATCTTTTGCCCTTGTTGAAGTGATTCCAAAATTTGAAAAAACTGGTGAAATTGAAATTCCTGATGATGAAATCTCGGTAGAATTCGCACGTTCAAGCGGTCCCGGAGGACAAAATGTGAATAAACGCGAGACGGCAGTAAGAATTGTCCATATTAGAACTAAGCTTTCAGCCCATGCCGCATCCGAACGGTCCCAATTGCAGAATCGTGAGAAGGCAATGATAATTTTACGCGGGAAAATATATAAAGCACTTGAAGAAAAACGTATGGAGAAAGAACAGGGAATGTATATAAGCAAAACAACCGAAATAGAGTGGGGCAATCAAATCCGTTCTTATGTCTTCCATCCCTACAAAATGATTAAGGACCATCGTACTGAAGTAGAAGTCCATGATATTGCCCGCATACTTGAAGGGGATTTAGATGAATTTATAGAAGCGGAGAAAAACCTCTAATTTTTTTTTCTCAAAAGAGCTTAATTGAAGCATTTTCCTCTGTTTTTAGGCGGTTTTTCTTTGCAAAAATCCTACTTTGTGGTTTTAATGGCATTTTATAGACTGTAGATTTCTAACAGGGTATACTTATATGATAGTCATGATTTATTTTGATAAGGTTTCAAAG
>JBBUCK010000090.1:0-17082 GCA_038057845.1 Patescibacteria group bacterium | reverse complement strand
TCTAACAGGGTATACTTATATGATAGTCATGATTTATTTTGATAAGGTTTCAAAGGTATACACAGATGATTCTGTCGCGCTCAAGGAAGTCACCTTATCAATTGAGCCGAAAGAGTTTCTGTCCATTGTCGGAGCTTCCGGTGCTGGGAAAACGACCCTGTTGAAGCTCCTTCTTGCCGAAGAAAATCCAACTGCTGGAAAAGTTTTTTTTGAATCGGCAGATGTGCATGCGTTGAGAGGAAATGCGGTCACTCAATTTCGTCGACGCATAGGTATGGTCTTTCAAGATTACCGACTGTTACCAAATAAAACTGTGTATGAGAACATTGCCTTTGCTATGGAAGCATCCGGGAAGGTCGACGCAGATATTCAGTCTGATGTTCCTCACGTTCTTGAACTTGTTGACCTTGCAAAAAAGATTTGGAGTTTCCCGCACGAACTTTCAGGAGGTGAAAAGCAAAGAGTGGCGATTGCTCGCGCAATTGTGAATCAACCAGATGTGATTATCGCAGATGAACCAACAGGAAATCTTGACCCTATCAATGCATACGATATTGTTCAGCTTTTGAAAAAAATTAATGACCTTGGCACAACGGTAATTCTCACGACACACAATAGGGGAGTCGTTGAATCAGTTGGCAAGCGCGTTATCACGATGGAGTTAGGAAAAATTATTCGTGATGACCCAAACGGCAAATACACATTGTAGAAGTTATAAAGTTCATAAAGTTTGTAAAGTCCATAAAGCAAAACAAGATGTTTTTAACTACAGTCAAAAGAATACTTAAATCGGGAATGTTTAGCTTCTGGCGAAATGGCTTTGTTTCGCTTTCCTCCGTTCTCATCATGATGGTGACCCTTTTTGTGATTGGCTCTACCATTTTTCTTGGAGCAATTCTCGATTCAACACTGGCTGAAGTTCGCGACAAGGTTGATATCAATGTCTACTTTGTTACCTCTGCAAACGAGGAGGATATTTTAACAATTAAAAGCGTTCTAGAAAGCCTCCCTGAAGCAAAGCAGATTGTCTATGTTTCGCGAGACCAGGCGCTTCAGGAATTTAGAGAAAAACATAAGGATGACCAGTTTACCATTCAAGCCCTTGATGAACTCAATGATAATCCACTTGGTGCAGTATTGAATGTAAAAGCTAAAGAGCCTTCACAGTATGAAGGTATTGCAAAGTTCCTTCAGAGTGAAAATCTTCTTTCTAAGGGAGGATCGCCGATAGTGGATAAAATCAATTATTTTCAGAATAAAACCGCGATTGATAAATTAACCCAGATAATTAATTCCGCTGAAACCCTAAGTTTTGCACTTACTTTTATCCTTGTTATTATTTCAATTCTTATCACGTTCAATACCATTCGCTTGGTCA
This sequence comes from Patescibacteria group bacterium, assembly GCA_038057845.1. Taxonomy (GTDB): domain Bacteria; phylum Patescibacteriota; class Minisyncoccia; order Phycocordibacterales; family JAGLPS01; genus JBBUCK01. Next base: position 15,704 of record JBBUCK010000090.1, on the reverse strand, counting down.
TTTACATTTCTCGTGATGAAATCAGCGTTATGCGTCTCGTTGGCGCAAGCGGCTCCTATATTCGTGGGCCATTTGTTGTTGGGGGAATGTTGTACGGTCTTGTTGCTGCAACAGTGACACTTATCCTTTTCTACCCTGTAACATTCTGGCTTGGAGGAATAACCCAGAAATTCTTTATTGGTCTCAATATTTTTGAATATTACCTTACCAATTTCTTGCAGATTTTTCTGATTATTGTTGGTGCGGGTGTTATTATTGGTGCGGTTTCAAGTTACTTGGCTGTTATGAGGTATTTGAATAAATAAAAGGGTAGGAAAGAGAATGTGCCTTTCACATAAGCGTTAGATACAAGTGAAAAAGAAAAATCATAAATATATATTTGTTATTGGGGGCGTTATGTCAGGCGTGGGCAAGGGCGTCGCCACTTCTTCCATTGGAAAAATTCTTCAGTCTAAGGGTTTTTCTGTAAACCCAATTAAGATTGATCCGTACTTAAACGTTGATGCAGGCACGATGAATCCAACCGAACACGGTGAAGTTTTTGTTCTTAATTCTGGTATGGAGTCAGATCAGGATATGGGCAATTACGAACGATTTCTGGAACTTTCTCTTCGTTCCGAAGACTATATCACGAGCGGAATGGTATACCAGCATGTCATTGAAAAGGAGCGCAATCTTGGATACAAAGGAAAATGTGTTGAAGCGATTCCGCATATTACTGAAGAAATCACCCGACGTATTCATAAAGCCGCGGACATTAACGGTTCTGAAATTTCTTTAGTTGAACTCGGGGGCACAGTAGGTGACTATCAAAACATGCTTTTTATTGAAGCTGCTCGGGTTTTAAAATTAAAAAATCCAAATGATGTTTTGTTTATTCTTGTATCTTTTCTTCCAATTCCCAATAAGGTGGGGGAGATGAAAACACGTCCGACCCAAACTGCCGTACGAATGCTCAATTCCTACGGTGTTCAGCCAGATATGATTATCGCGAGAAGCGAAGTGCCGCTTGATGAGAAACGAAAGGAAAAAATCTCCATTTCTTGCAATGTGCAACCTGCAAATGTTATTTCTGCTCCAGACATAGAAAGTATTTATGATGTTCCGCTCAACTTTGAGAGAGATAAAATCGGAGAAAAGATTCTTAAGAATTTGCACCTCCGTCCAAAAAGCACGAACGGCATGGGTGACTGGAAAGCCTTTGTTGACCGAATGCGTAGAGCAAACGACGAAGTCAATATCGCTGTCATCGGTAAATACTTCGATAGCGGAGATTTTGTTCTCTCTGATGCGTATATTTCTGTTATTGAAGCAATCAAGTTCTCTGCGTACAAATTGGGAGTAAAGCCAAAACTAACATGGCTCAATTCAAAAGAGTATGAAACAAAGAAAGCTCATGTTAAAGAACTTTCAAAATTCGATGGAGTGATTATTCCGGGAGGTTTTGGTTCAAGTGGTATAGAAGGTAAAATTTCTGCCATTAAATTTATTAGAGAAAACAAAATCCCATATCTTGGTCTTTGCTACGGCATGCAGCTTGCTGTAATCGAATATTCACGCAATGTTTTAGGTATTACAGACGCTCATACCACTGAAGTTGCTCCAGATACAAAAAATCCAGTCATAGACATAATGCCTGACCAAAAGAAAAAACTTCTTGAAGAAGATTATGGCGCAACAATGCGACTTGGCGCGTACACAGCAGTCATTCAGGAGGGGACAATTGCACATGAGGCTTATGGCAGTCTTGAGATTTCAGAACGACACCGTCATCGGTACGAGGTGAACCCTGCTTTTGCTGAACAAATTTCGAAAGGAGGTTTGATATTCTCTGGCACGTCGCCCGACAAAGTACTTATGGAAATTGCAGAATTGCCAAAAAGTAAACACCCATTTTTCCTTGCAACACAATTCCACCCTGAATTTCAGGCACGGCCTCTCAACCCTCATCCGCTTTTCAACGCCTTTATCAAAGCGGCGGCAGACAGGAAAAAGAAGAAATAAAAGTCGTTCATAATTCCTTTTTCAGAGCGCGGATATTTTCCTGCTAGAAAATTCCTCGAGCTCGTACCGTCGTACTCGCTAGGCTCTGAAAAAGGAACTACTCACTTTAACTGGAAAAAACAAAAAAGTTTTTGCTCCGCTCCTTACAGGAGCAGTACACCTTTCGCATTCCGAAGACGGAACGCTCAAGGTCTTGCGGTGCTTCATGTATTCGCACCTCACTAGCCAAAATAAAACCCCAGAAAGGCGGTTTTTAACTTTTATTGAGTAATTCGGCAAATTTCTTTTGAACTTTCTCTAATTTTGGATTAATAACTACCTCACAGTAAGGATTGTCCTGATTACGAGCATAATAGTCTTTGTGATAATTTTCTGCTTCGTAGAATTTTTTCAACGGCTCAATTTCCGTTATAATAGGCCTTCCTTCTTCGTTTGAATCATTTAATTCTTGTATAAAATCTTCTGCTTCTTTTCTCTGTATATCGTCCAAGTAGAGGATAATTGAACGATATTGCGTTCCAACGTCATTTCCTTGTTGATTGCGCGTTGTCGGGTCATGGGTCGCAAAAAATACCGTCAAAAGTGTTTGAAAAGGGATGATTTTAGGGTCGTATTCAATTTGAATTACTTCAGCATGCCCTGTAGTGTCACTCGAGACTTCTTCGTATGTAGGATTTTCTTTGTTTCCACCGGCGTATCCGGGAGAAACCGATACAACGCCCTTAAGCATTTTAAATACTGCTTCTGTGCACCAAAAACAACCACCTCCAAATACCGCAATTTTGTTTTCCTTCATATTAAAAGTATATCACTAGCTAAGATGGGCGTGGTCGTTCCAGATTAATAAATTCCAAACTAATTGGGTATTTTCTTGATCAAAATCGAGGACAGTTATACCTGTGTTTTCAATATGTAATTTTGATTTTAATTGTAAGAATTCTTGTGGTGTTAGATTTTCTTCAAAAAGAACAAGCGCAACGAGTACTTTCATAAAAAGTCCATGAGTAACGACAAGAATATACCCTTCCTCTCTTTCTTCGAGGTATTTTAAGGCATTTCTCGCCCTTTCTTTTAAATCTTCAAAATTTTCTTCATCAGAAAATCTAAAATCTGGAATATGAAAATTTTCTCGTATTACTTTTCTTGCTTTCAATACTTCTCCACTAGCCATTGGTTTTCCAATGACTTCTTTCGGTCGGCGGCATTCAACAAATAAATCAGAATAATCTAATTTTTTATCTATCTTTTTCGCAATAATTTCTGTCGTTTCTTTAGCACGAAGCATTGTACTTGAAATAATAAGGTCGAGAGGAAATTTGGCGCATCGCTCTCCAATAATTCGCGCTTGCATTTTACCTTTCTCTGAAAGGTGGGCAGCTGCTTCTTGGTGAATTCCTTCCGCGTTTCCTTCACTTTCTCCATGTCTTACAAGATAAATTTTCTTCATATCAAGGTTTGGTTAAATCACAAACATTATAGCAAAAACACCATTTTCCTACCCAAACAAAAATAGACGATTGAATCGTCTATTTTTGTTTCATCCATCTATTAAACCTTAATCATCATCACCGTCTCTATCTTTATCTTTTTTGTTGAATTGAAGTTTAATTTTATCTCCCCACATTTTGAAATATCCCCTTAAATCTTTTTTATATTCACTGTCTTCCATCTTGAAATTCACAGTGATTTTTTCTGCGGCAAGAATTTTAGTTTGTTCGTTATATAATCCCAATGCCTTCACCTTATCGCCGATTTTAAGGACAGAGAAGAGTATGGCGCTTCCATTTTTTGTGAGCGCTGTACTTGTTGCAACGACGACAGTGCTTGTACCAAACTTTTCATCAAGAAGTGAAAAACTGCCTTGTCCTGTGTTGATATCCAACACTATACCTCCAAGCATTGTCTGTTTTTTCACAATTGACCAGTTTTTGATTGTTTTCGCGTTTACGGTAAGCGTTGTCGCTCCCGTGTCCATATTGCCGTTGAAGCTGATTGTATTTCCGATGGAAATTTCGGAAAGAGACCCTCTTCCTTCCTCGCCTCGAATAAACCGTGTTGCGTCAGTTGTTTTGACTGTCCACGCAATCGTTGTTGAACCGAATGTAGTTCCCGCTGTGATAGTTGTGCTTGCAATTGAAAAAACTTTTGCTCCTCGAACAAGGACATTGCCATTTCCTACAATCTGGATTTCAACCCCAGAACCTGGCATTTTTTCTTTTAAACTATCTGCAAGTGTCAATGAGGGCATTGTGACAAAGAGACCCGTTGTCACAATTGCCATAACTGAAAGTGTAATTCTCTGAAATATATTGTACATAGGCTGTTTATACTAGTTATTTGTTAATCAGTCCGATTCTCAAGCGTCGCGTATATTCAGACGTGCAAGCCTCTTTTTGCTTACGGTATATTTTAATGTACACTTGTCCCATATGAAAACACCCAAACTCATCATATTTTCTTCAGGTACACAAACCCATGGCGGGTCGGGTTTTGAAAACTTGGTCAAGGCGAAAAACGACGGCACTCTTCAGGCCGATATCGTGGCTGTGGTCTCGAATCATGAAAATGGGGGAGTACGCGAAAGAGCGGAGAGGCTCGGTATTCCTTTTGTATATTTTCCTAAACCGTGGGACGAAGAAAGTTATAAGAAAATCATTCGCGATACAGGCGCGGAATTCACTGCACTTTCAGGTTGGCTTAAACTTGTCACAGGTCTTTCTCCAAAAACGACATTTAATATTCACCCTGGCCCATTACCGAAATTTGGCGGTCCGGGGATGTATGGACATTTTGTTCATGATGCGGTTATCGAGGCATCTGCACGCGGAGAAGTGACAGGCTCTGAAGTGTGTATGCATTTTATTGCCGAATCAAAATCAGTAAATGACTACGATAAAGGCCCAGTGTTTTTCAGAATTACTGTTCCGATAGAAAAAGGAGATACGGGAGAAACGCTTGCCGCCCGTGCGAACAAAATCGAGCATAAATATCAACCAATGATTACGAATCTTGTAGTGAACGGAAAAATTTCTTGGGATGGAGTTAGTCTTCCGTCTCTAAAAGTTCCAGAAGGATATGCTTATTGCGGCTAGCGAGAAGCGCGTGAACATGTCTTCATGTTCACGACGTTCGAGTAAAGACGCAATAAAGGGTATAAATACCTCGCGGCTTGCCGCGAGTTTGGGCGAGTTCTCGAGCTCAAATTGAATTAGGGGCAAGCTCTGGGGTCAATACCCTTTATCACATCACTGAGTGAGATGTGCTAGGATGTGCCTATGAAGGCAAATAAGCCTATAGATAAGGGAGAAATATGGGACGTCGCTGTCATTGGCGGAGGTCCTGCAGGCATGATGGCGGCAGGGCGTGCCGCAGAGCTTGGGGCGAAAGTGATTATTATTGAGAAAAATAAACGTCTCGGGGAGAAATTACTTATCACTGGAGGGGGGAGGTGCAATGTCTTAAATGGCGAAATGAATACGCGCAAACTTCTTTCCAAGTATGGAGAGAATGATAAATTTCTTTTTTCTGCTTTTTCGCAATTTAGCTCTAAAGAGGCACTCGATTTTTTTCATTCTCATAATATGCCGACTATTGAGGAAGCGGAAAAGCGCATGTTTCCAGAAACTCAAAAATCCTCATCCGTTTGGAATGTCATGCTTGAATATATGCGAGCACACAATGTTACGGTGCGTTCAAATTCTCCCGTTGTTAGATTCATGAAAAATAACGAGAAGATAGAAGCAGCCGTACTTAAAAATGGAGAGGAGATTAAAGCGAAATCTTTCATTCTCGCAACAGGCGGAAAGTCTCGCCCGGAAACAGGCTCAACGGGAGACGGTTTTTTGTGGTTAAATGACTTCGGACACACTGTAATTCCACCTAACCCAGCACTTGTGCCAATCACTGTGAAAGACGCATGGGTTAAATCTCTTATGGGCGTGAGTATCTCTCCTGTTAAAGTAACGGTCCTTCAAAATAACGTAAAACAAGAGGTTAAGAAAGGCAAAATCCTCTTCACACACTTTGGTCTTTCCGGTCCGACGATTCTTAATATGTCCTTTGACATAAGTGAATTATTAAAATTTGGAGGTGTTACTATTTCTCTTGATATTTTTCCGACACATGACCATTCGGCTATGAATACCCTTCTTCAGGAACTTTTTAAGGAGTATAGCAATAAAAAAATTAAAAATTCGATTGGGAAGATTATTCCGTCTGCGCTTCTCCCTACGATTTTTCTTTTATCAAATATAAGCGGAGACATATTTTGTCGAAGTGTTACTCGTGAACAAAGATTGTCCCTCATTACTCTTTTGAAAGGTATTCCGATTCAAGTCAAAGGTCTTCTTGGAGTAGAAAAAGCAATCATTACAAGCGGGGGAGTATCGCTTAATGAAGTGGATTTTAAAACGATGCGTTCCCGCATATATCCCAATCTTTATCTTGTCGGAGATATTTTAAATATAGACCGTCCATCGGGCGGTTACAGTCTTCAACTCTGCTGGACAAGTGGTTATGTTGCGGGGAGTGCAGCAGCTGTCTAAACACTAATTTTTATTTTTCGAGGTTGAGAGTTTCGTCAATTCTAATCTGCTCTACAAAACTTGGGACGTGACTTACGAGAATCATCGCCCCGTCATATTTATTAAGCGCGGCGGCGATTATGGGAATATGTCGGAAGTTGATATGGTTTGTCGGTTCATCCAAAATAAGTAATCCTGGTTTTTGAAGTACAAGTCGCGCAAAAGCAACAAGTCCCTTTTGTCCTTCTGACAGGTCTCCAATTTTTGTATGAATAATGTCTCCGATAAGAAGGAATCCTGCGGCAACAGAGCGAAGATTTTCCTCAATTTGTTTTTCCATAACACCAAGAAGAGAAGTGTGCACCGTGTCTTCAAAGTTAAGTGTTGAGAAATCTTGCCGGTAGTAACCGATACGAATACCTGGCGTCACCCGCGCTCCGTCCGCTTTCCCCGACGCAAGGGATTCAAGAAGTGTACTTTTTCCGATGCCATTTGGGCCAGTCAAAAGTAAATGTTGATTTCTTCTTAAAGAAATATTTGCTTTCCGGGCCTTCGGTTTATGGTTGTGGATAACGTTAAACGAAGAAATATTCAAAATTTCTCCTCCTATTTCCGGCTGGGAGGGAATAATGAACGGTCTAATGGTTTTATCTTCTTTACGAACATCCACCTTTTCTTCTTCAAGTTCTACAGCTTTTTCACGCATTCGTTTGGCTACCAATCTCATCTGCCCGCCTTTATGTCCAAAAAAGTTCGCTTTGTCTTTATTCTCCTGTATTTCTTTTGCCAATTGAGCATTTTTTCTATTTTCTTTTTCAATACGAGCGGAAATCTCTTCAAGTAAGTCAAAATAGTTACCTATATATTGCTCTACTTTTCGTGTAAAGACATCGAGGTATAAGACTCCATGGGTAAAAGCATTAAGAAAATTTGCGTCGTGAGAGATGACAATACAGGTCTTTTTATAATCAATGAGAAACTGTGTCAGGTGAGCGATACCCGCTTTATCAAGATTATTTGTAGGCTCATCAAGTAAAAGTAAATCTGGGTCTTGGATAAGAGCCGAGGCAAGGAGGAGTCTTGCCTGTTGACCACCAGAAAACGATTTGATTATTCGGTCATGGGGAGCGTGGAGGTTAACTACTTCAAGTACACTATCAATCAAGGGGTCAATATCATACTTTTTTTCAGAGAGGCTCTTTTGAAAGTAGTCTTTTACTGAAAGCTCCATATCTTCACGTGGAATAACTTGCCGAGAAATCGCTATTGAAAGTCCATGCTGGATACTTACCGTACCTTCGGTCGGAGAAAGTTTTTTGGTAATGAGTTCAAAAATAGTGCTTTTGCCCGCACCATTCTGTCCCATAAATGTGATTTTGCTTCCGCTTCTCACAGAAAAATCCACCTCATCTAAGATTGGTTTCTTTGGCCCGTATTCGAATGTGACTTTGTCGAATCTGACTATGACTTCACCTTTAGACATTCAAGAAAGATTAACACAACTTTTGTAAGTTTGGTATGAGCATAGTCTTGTCAGAAAGAGTATTTGGCAAACAAAAAACCATCCCTCACGTTCGTTCGGGATGGTTTTTTGAGGTTTAATGCTTAAACTCGTGTAACGTTCTTAGCACTTGGTCCTTTTTCACCATCAACAACATCAAAGCTGACTGTATCGCCGGCTTTAAGATCATCGAAAGCAACACCATTTAGGTCCTTAGAGTGAAAGAAAAGGTCCTTTACTTCGCCTTCGCGAGCAATGAAACCAAATCCTTTCTGTGTAAGGGTTTTGATAGTTCCTGTCATGTGATTTTCAAATTTGTATAATATTTTACCTGCCAACGCGACCTCGTTTTTCAGTCGTCGTATACTAACACACTATTGCTTAATTTACCAGAGTGGTCTTTAAGGAATGGATGAAAAGCTATATTTTAAAGGCTAAAATAGTGAAAATAGCCCCGATTTAGTATACCAGTTACGACGAAATTAACCTTATAAAAAAGGGCGTAAACTAAAGCTTCTCAAGAATTTCCACTTTCATAATTCCCTCAATATCATATTTCTGCCAGTAGTCAGCGCTAATTTCTTCAATTGGGACAAGAAGACCTTCCATACGCACCCTGTCACCAGTTTTTAGTCGTGTGCGGTCTCCCTCAATAAGTATCGTATCGAGAGCGTAGCTTAATCCATTATCGGTTTTGACGCCGACTTCACATCTATTTTCCTGCAAATTTAATTCTTTTTTATAAGAAAGACAAATCCATTCTCCCTCAAGCGCTGTCTGTTTGAAGACATACTCATTATTTTTTAATGTGATTTCCGATTCAGATTTAGCATTTATCATCGCAAAAAAATAAATAAGCCCAATCAACAAAATTGACCCAAAAATGATGGTGAGAATTTTCTTGTGTTTTGATTGAGACATCAAAAGCATAGTATTTATTTAATCTTTATTTGTTCCTTGAATCAACTCTGGGGGACCGGGGGTGACTGTTATGGGGTCGGCAGGAGGGAGTATTGTTTCTAAGATAGGGTTAGGGATTTCTCCGGATTGCGTTTGGTCTGATTGAGTTCCTTGCGTTCCCGAACTTCCTCCAGTTGAGGTTGTCACCTCAACTGGAGTTTGAGTTGCCGCTAGCTGCCCTTCAAGTGTGGCTACAATCGCCTCTGCTTTCGCAACAACTATTATTTGCGCTTCTATTTGCGCTTGGATTTCTTGCGGCGTGTTGGCTATTGCCACAGTATTAGATGTACTCACTGTGCCCGATTGCGCCCCCGCAAGAGCAATGATTACATTATCAATTTGGTTAGCTGCCTCTGACACAATAGATTCGTAGTAGGCAATTTCAGATTGTGACAAGCCGGAATTTGCAGGAGTTAACGCATTGATTATTGAAGAAAGCTCATTTATAAACGCATCGATTGTCCTCGCGTCCGCTTTTATTTCCTTTATGGTTTCTGCATTTACTTCTTTCGTGAGAGACTGCGCTGCCTTTTTTTTCCATTCAATCAATAGGGCCGAGATTTTTGCGCGGCGAGTTTCGATATCTGTCTTAATCGAAGAGTTTTTTGTTTTCACTATGATTTCTGGATTTGAACTTCCGAGATTACCGAAAAAAAAGTTTGTATTCTGAACAATACTATTCATATTTGAGTATTGTTCTTGGACAAGAGCATGAAGAGGATAGGTGGCTGCAAATTTTTGCTCAAGACTTTCTAGCGTTTCGGTTTCAGTAAGAGCTATGGCTTTTGCGGTTGCGAGGGCAGTCTTTAATCGCGTTTCCTGATTTTGTGAATGCACATAGAAATATAATCCTCCACCTATAATGAGGAGGCCAGCAGCAATTGCCATTGGGACAAGAAAACCTTTTTGACTATTTTTCATATTCTTTATTTTGCATATATATATATATATATATCTACTTGATGTATTCCAAAAATATTTCCTTCCGTACCTTTACAGTATACCTTTTCGGGATTCAGTCTCGAAGTGAGAGGATAGAAACTTTCACAATGTCAAAATAGACAAAATATCTTTCAATTTGTAGCTTGGGTTAATTGTGTTAATGCATCTTGAGTAATCCTATCGTAATACCTTCGTTTCCTGACTATAATATTCAAAAAGTGCCTTAATGCCGGCTAAGTTTTGTTCCCACTCGACAGTCTCATGAGTTTTGAGTTCTACAGTAATTGCTGGAATATTAATAGAAGCTAGCCAGCCTTCAACGTCACCGGTAATTGCGTAACTATCAAATGATTTGACCGCAGGATATCCTGACGCACGTGAGTAGGCATTCATAATATCAAGTGTTTCTGGAAGAATACCAGCTTCACACTCTGAAGCATACACAGCATTAGCCTGACTGTGCCAGAAGACAACAGCGTCTGGACTATTTTCCAAAACAAAATCTCGCAAAGCCCGTGCTTCTGGTTCAGAAAATGGCTCAGACCCAGCACTTACTGTTTTCGCTTGCCACATACTTTTGGGTTTCCACTTACAGTCAAAGTTACGATTAAGGTCAACATCATGGGCGTTGAAACGGCCCGATTTGAGGATTCCTTCGTCTGTGGATACATCCGCGACAGTAAAGCGACCAACTTTGGGAACCACCCTATACACTCCATCAGGATTAGCAGATGGAATCACGGTAACTGTCACATTATTGGGAATGACGTCTAGATTTTTATCTAGATAATCCATAAATTGATACGAAAGGAGCACACTGTTCCACTCATACCCGCCGTGTACACCACCAACGAACACAAGATGTGTATCACCGTTTCCGTATGTGTAGCTCTCAATAGTACGTCCCTCAACAGATGTACCAATAGATTTATATTTTGCGCCAACATTCTTCGTTTCTTCAACCGGTGGAATTTCTGCTTTTTGTAGACTGACAAACGCAAATATGCCGATACCAAGTACCGCAAGGACAAGGACAATTGCGACAATCGGTTTTTTAAGGAATTGCATGGTTCGATAAGTCCTTCGATCCTGAAGTCCTCAGGACTGAAGGACTCACCACAAGTTATTTGGTGTAGTACTCAAGGAGCGCTTTAATACCGGCTTGGTTTTTAGTCCATTCAACATCTTCATGTGTGGTGAGAAGAACACTGATTGCAGGAATATTATTTTTAGCAAACCAATTCACCATGTCCCCAGTTATTTCATAGAAATCAAAAGTTTCGTAAGCAGGATAGCCAGAGGCTTTGGCGTAGGTATTGGTGAGTGTGCGTGTTTCTGGTAAGACACCATTGTGACAACTTGATGCAAAGACACCACCGGCAGCACTGTACCAGACAACAACGGCGCTTGGATTATGTGCTTCTACATAATTTTTTAATGCTTGGCTTTCTGGTTCAGAAAATGCCGCGCTTCCACCACTTACATTTTTGTTCTGCCATTTGGCATTCGATTGCCAATCACAGTCAAAGTTGCGATTGAGGTCAACATTATTTCCGTTGAAGCGGCCAGACACTACTATGTCTTGTGACGATGAGACATTTGCTTTTGTAAAGTTGGCTGTAGTAGTACCAACAACTTTATTAAGACCATCTGGATTTAATACTGGGATAACTGTTACTTTTACATTCGCAGGAATGAGGGTAGGGTTTTCCTTTAGATAATTCATTGTCTCGTAAGCAACAAGACTTGTATTCCACTCATACCCACCGTGTATACCGCCGATGAACAGAAGTTCTTTGCTACCCTCGCCATAATGATAGGCAATAATTTCACGTCCTCCGACAGATGTGCCAATAACTGACTTACTCTTATCTACTTCAATCTGCGTCTGACCTGTCTGCTCATTACCCGTTGGTACGTTCTGGTTTTGAGCCCCATCTTTATTATTAGAAAGACTTCGAACTAGAAAATAGATACCAATACCGGTAAGAACAATAACGATAGCTATAATAATGTTTTTTTTCATATGACCTTATTTTATCACAACTTATTATACTCTGGCACAATTTTCTGCAACTTAACAAACAGGATTATCAACGCATCCTTGGATGCTACAAAAAGTGAAAAAAGTGACACAGTTTCGAATAACTAACTGTCACTTTTAAAAAAATACTACCTACTTTCTGACGGTCTTTTTAGATCAGTTTATTTAAGTAGTTATCTGCTAGGCCGCCCCCCTCCATCAATACTTCGTGAAAAATAAGCGACAAGTCCGTCATACATGGCTTGCGCCTCTGCCTCTATTCGTGTTTGGTCGCCTAAGAAATTACACGCCTCATTGTTATTAGTTATAAAAAACGATTCAGTGAGAATTCCGGGAAGACTGCCGTAAACAGTCATTCCGTATCCGTCATTTTTTATTCCCTTATCCAAAAGTCCGAGAGCTGAAACGATTTTCGGATGAATATATTTGGCAAATTCTTTGTCATTCTTCTGTGTTACGAAACTTTGCGTATAATCGGCCGATATGTTTGTGGAACCGTTATGGTGAATTGAGATAAGCACGTCTGATCCGGCGCTTTCAGCATCGGCAACACGGGCGCTTCGCGATGAGAGCTGAGCAACCTCGTATCCCAATCCTCCATCAGCGTCAATTTTTGCCTTAAGCAATGTTCGCACAGCAAGGTTTACACTAGATTCATTCACATCCTGATTCAAGGCATCACAATGACCTGTTGCTCCCGCTTCTCCATTTCCATGTCCCGCGTCAATAGCGATGATTTTTCCGTGAAGCGGATTATCGGTGGCAAAAGCTATTCCGCCGCCCATTATCGCAATCAAGGCAAGAGTAGCAAACAAAACAGTGATTTTTTTCATAGTAATTGGTTTCTATTGTTTAATAATTATCCAGTTTTTGTATCTTAAATATTACCATATAGCAAACTCTATAAATCGATTACATCATAAAGGGCGGTAAGTGTAGTACGGATTGCTTCCGACGCTGTACTCATACACCTCTACTCCTTTAAGTTTGGACACTTCATTGGTGGGGGACAGGAGATTCCATTTGTATCAAAGGGCTTGATGCCTTCTCCAATAGAAGTGGGGACTTCCTGAAGAATGATTTTTTTGACTAAACAATTTTTTTATTATCTGTGTTCTTATCAGGAGAGTTAGTCCCAAGCCCAACTTATTAAGGCACCGCCAATAGCACCTATTCCTGCGCCAATAACAGCACCCCAACCTCCTCCCACTTTGGCGCCTATCCCTGCTCCCACCACAGCGCCGACAATAGCGCCGCTCACTATAAGAGTTGTATTAATTTCGCAATTACCGCTTCCAGGGCAAAAGTTAGTCCAGACATCTTTGACCAGCAAGTTGTTTTGGTCGTTGGGATCGTCAGTTACAATCACTTCTCCTACGACTTTATGACCGCCAGCCGGAGTTGTATGGACTCCGCAGATATTCTTGTCTGTATATATGAAATCAGCGTCTGTTAAGGTAATACTCATACTCCCCAGCGCTATTTTCTCATCAACTCGTTTACCAGATGTGTCATCCCCGTACACATATATATCTATCGACGAGTTATTGGTAACTTTCCCTGGACAAATTGTTCTAACAGACATGTATTTATTATATCAAAATTTTTCCACAAATTATCTAGAATGAAATCCTCACTGTCATCATTCCGAGCAATGAATCCGTCAGACGATATTACGTTGTATAGAGTCAGCATAGTAATTATTTAAAAACTCCTCGGAGTCCGAACTCTTCGAGCCTGAGGCTCTCAGAGCCGAACGGCCTATCTCAAACTGGCTGTGTTCCACGGTCTCGGACTTTCAAGGCAAAACCTTATAAGGATTTCTTGAAACTTATTTCACCTCTTCTTGACCCGTCTCGGTCGGGGGCTTCCACCTTACGAATCCGGACTTATCCAATATCTCGTTCACCAAATCAGTCTTTTCTCCAGTATACGAATCCATACCAGTCGGATCATTCTTGATGAGTTCCTGCTTGAGCGAGGCATACCTATCTCTTTCTTCGGGATGCTCTCTGAGATAATCCCTGAAAGCCAGCTGACGCTTCCAGAAACTACCTCTGTCGACATACGCTATCGAAAGATGATAGTGGGTCGGATTTCCCTTGCGGAAAAGATGGCGTTCGGTCGATTTATCTGTATGGGCAGTAAAGTCAAAAGGATATCCAAGCACTTCGAGTTTAGGAATATACTTCGCGGCATTCTCATGGCTATCAATGAGCACCATGATATCTATGATTGGTTTAGCCGGAAGTTCAGGCACCGATGTGCTGCCGATATGTTCGATGCCAAGTAATTCATTGCCGAAAACTTGCTTTAGCTTCTCTGCTTCTGCCTCATACAAATGAATCCACTCGGGATTGTACGGCAGAATATTCTCGTGTGATGAATCTCCTTGATTTTTTTTCATAAATTTCATATGCTCCTCGGAGTCCGAACTCTTCGAGCCTGAGGCTCTCAGAGCCGAACGGCCTATCTCAAAAAATACCTCGTCAAAATTTGTTAATTTCGACGCGATTTTTACGCTTAAAAATCGGCTGCCGGACTTGGACTCGAACCAAGATACTATGCTCCAGAGGCATATGTCCTACTTCACCCGCCTAAATTTTTGAAATCATCAGCACAGCTGGGAGACCTGGATTCGAACCAAGATTAATGGATTCAGAGTCCATTGTCCTACCTTTAGACGATCTCCCAGCTCTACCGACGATTTCTTTTCAAAAACTTTGGCGGGCAAGTTAGCTTATCCGGCAATATAGGCAAGTTATAACACAAAAAAGCCCAAATTTAAAACGTCTTTTGACTTTGCGGGAGTTTTTGCTAGGGTAGGGACAGAAAGGAGGTGTTATATGCGAAACCCTAAAAATGAACTTATACCTGCATGGTATGAGTTGTCCCGTAACAAAAAATCATCGTTCATTGTAAAAGTGCATAGAGAGGCATTTGCTCACATCAATACTCTGAAAATGGACCAATCGCCGATTGTTCAGGACTACCTTAAGAGATTTAAGTTTCTTAAATTTGTTTCCCCGAATGAAGGCACATGGGGTTTTAATGAAGTTATCCAAACAATTCCATCAAAATTCCCGGAATGGATTTCTTGGGAATGTTCGTTACCTGTTTTAAAATCAGGAGAAGTTGTTTCGATAAGCGACGGCAAATTCGCCCTATCTACCACTCTCTCCGTTCTTTTCACCGCCCTCTGGCTTTTTGAAGGCAATACAAAATGGGGGAAACCGCAGCTCATGGTTGTAGAACACGTGTCCGTAGAAAAGGACCTTTGGGGAGGTTCGCTTTCAGTCACACTTACTCCGGCGATGTGTTCTTGGCTTTCAAAACAACCTCACAACTCGGAAATTACTGTGGTTGTAGAGACAATGAAAGCCGCAGATAAATACATGTGGCCGCAAAAAGCATCGTTATGTTTTATGCTTGATTTCCGAGCGTGGTACCGAGAACCAAAGTGGATTAATCTTTCGGTGCCCGGCAATGCATGCGGACTTGACCCGGATGATTACTATGATAAATCTCCTCGTGGTTACACTTTAGTGCCTCACAATACAGACACTATTTTGCAACAGCTCACGTTCTTTGCTGGTCTTGCTCGTCTTCACGACTTGGCAAGACAACAAAAAAGCCCGTAGATTTTTTCTACGGGCTTTTCTTATTTTAAAAAATGTAAATTCATATAGAAACACCCCGATTTGCACATTGCAAATCGGGGTGTTTATTT
>JBBUCK010000089.1:7882-11822 GCA_038057845.1 Patescibacteria group bacterium | reverse complement strand
CCTTGACTATTAAGTTCGTTTTGCTATGATGAGCGGTACGCGTTTTTGCGCGTTTTTTGTAATTGTGTTTTTTTAAACCAATATTATGACTCGATCGCTAAGAAAAGGACCATACGTCTACGAAAGACTTTTAAAGAAAATTGAAGGCAAAAAACCCGGGGAGGTCGGTATTGTTAAGACGTGGGCACGTGCGAGTCAAATAGCACCTGAAATGGTTGGTTTTACTTTCGGTGTTCATAATGGTAAGGATCATATTTCTGTCTTTGTTACTGAAGAAATGGTGGGACATCGTCTTGGTGAATTTTCTTTAACTAGAAAGTTTGTCAGACACGGTGGAAAAATGCAGAAGGAACTTGAAATCAAGCAAAAGGAATCTGAAATTGCCGCAGCTCAAGCAGCAAAAACCGTTACTACTCCGGGAGCTAATGCTGCCGCCGCCTCGGCTCCGAAAAAATAATCCATGGCGAAAGCAACTCTTAACAACTTCAGACAGTCACCCCGAAAGATTCGCCTTCTTGTTGATTTGGTACGTGGCAAGAATGCGCTTATTGCGCTTACTATTTTAAAAACTGCAACTAAACGCGGAGCTCTTCCACTCATTACTCTCATTGAGTCAGCACTAGCAAACGCTAAGATGGAAAATCTTTCAGGAGATAATTTGGTGGTGAAAGAAATTCGAGTAGACGGTGGTCCTATTATGTATCGTCAAATGCCTCGTGCGCGTGGTTCAGCATATCGAATTCGTAAGCGCACAAGTCATATTTCTGTTGTTCTTGGTGAAGTGACACAAGTAAAGAAAGAGAAAAAACAGGTTCTTAAAAAGATAGGCAAAGTAGAGAAAAAATAATAATTAATTCATGACTCATACCGTTCACCCATATTCACATAGACTAGGAATTATTAAGGACTGGAAA
Organism: Patescibacteria group bacterium; assembly: GCA_038057845.1. Lineage (GTDB taxonomy): Bacteria > Patescibacteriota > Minisyncoccia > Phycocordibacterales > JAGLPS01 > JBBUCK01. The sequence goes on along the minus strand of JBBUCK010000089.1, from coordinate 10,908 downwards.
TCCCGTTGGTTTTCTCTTAGACAAAAATATCGAGATTTTCTCAAGAGCGACATACTTATTCGTGAGTATCTCGAAAAACGTCTTGTAGGAATGTACATTGCCTCAATTGAAATGGAGCGTAGTGAAAAAACACTCCGTATTATCATTGAAACTTCCCGCCCCGGAATGATTATTGGTAGAAATGGGGAAGGAAGTACAAAATTAAAAGACGATGTCTTGAAATTTATTCGAAAGCAAGGCATTTCAGCTTTTGGTGAGGTAAAAATCGATATAAAAGAAATTCGTTCACCGGAATCAAATGCAGCAATTGTAGCCCAAATGATTGCTGAAGGTTTGGTTAAGCGTCTTCCTTTTCGTCGTGTCGCCAAGCAGACTGCTGATAAGGTTATGGCAAATAGAGATGTGCAGGGAGTTAAAATTATTATGGCAGGACGCCTTGGTGGTGCAGAAATGGCTCGTATTGAAAAACTTAAAAGAGGACGAATTCCTCTTCAAACATTTCGTGCGGATATAGATTTTTATTGGCATGAGGCATTGCTTCCATACGGTAAAATCGGTATTCGAGTTTGGATTTATCGAGGAGAAATTTTTGAAAAGAAATAGACCATAAAAAACGAATATGTTAATCCCTAAAAAAGTTAAATTCAGAAAATGGCACACCTTTAGAGAGCATCCGAGTAAGATTGGGGTTGCTTCTCGCGGTACACATATATCTTTTGGCTCCTTTGCTCTTAAGGCTACAACACCAAGACGTGTGACTTCAAACCAGCTTGAGTCAGCGAGGAAAGTGCTTGCTCGTTCTGCTGGAAAAACCGGAAAAGTATGGCTTCGTGTTTTTCCTGATATGCCATTCACCAAAAAACCAGCTGAAGTAAAGCTCGGAAAAGGAAAAGGCGACCCAGCAGGGTATCATGTCCCGATTAAACCAGGACGAGTTATTTTTGAAATTGATGGTGTTTCAGAAGAGGTCGCTCGCGAGGCATTACGAAAGGCGGGAACGAAGCTACCCCTTAAGACCAAGATAGTGAGCCGCCGTATTTGACGTCTTTTCTCAAGACAGCTAATATAGACCACCATGTCCTCTTACAAAGAATTACAAGAAAAAACCGACAAAGATTTAATGAAACTCCTTTCTGAAAAACGAACGGCGCTTCGAAATTTCCGTTTCGGTGTAGCAGGAAGCAAAATTCGCAATGTGAAGGAGGGTGTCGCAATTGAAAAAGACATTGCTCGAATTTTAACTTTGTTGCAGACGAAGAAGGCTTAATTGAAATATGACAAATAACGAACAAGTAAAAGAAATAGTTCACAATAAAACTTTCAAAGGAGAGGTTGTTTCGACCGCTATGAAAGATACGATTGTTGTTGTTATAGAAAATTACAAAAAACATTCAAAATATAAAAAATATCTTACCCATCGAAAACGTTACAAAGTTCATGACCAGGGTAATACATCTCACGTAGGGGATATAGTTCTGATTACAGAAACCCGTCCTATTTCTAAAGACAAACATTTCAAACTTAGCCAAATTGTTTCCACAAAAACTGTATGATACAGCCACGTACATTAGTAAAAATTGCTGATAACTCCGGAGGAAAGATCGGACGGGTATTTAAAGTACTCGGTAGTACGCGTAAACGCTACGCACGAATTGGAGATATTGTGATACTTTCTGTGCAGAAAGCCGATCCAAGAAAGATGGTAAAGAAGCACGACATTCTTTATGCCGTTGTTGTTCGTCAAAACCGTTCATTTCGAAGAAAGGACGGCTCCTATGTTCGTTTTGATGAAAATGCGGTTGTGATTATTGAGAAAGGGAAGCAGGACCCAATCGCTGCTCGTGTCTTTGGTCCAATTCCCCGAGAAATTCAGGAGCGTGGATTTCAGAAGATTGCTTCTCTTGCAGGAGAAATCGTTTAAATATATGAAAATCAAAAAAGGCGACAATGTGATAGTTATTTCCGGAAAAGATAAAGGAAAAACTGGAAAAGTAGACCATGCATTCCCGAGCAAGGGCAGCATTATTATTACTGGTGTGAATGTAAAAAAGGTTCACAGACGGGGAAGAAAATCAGGGGAAAAGGGTCAGATTGTTGATAAAAGCCTTCCTATCGATATTTCAAATGTAATGTTGATTGATCCAAAAACAAACAAGGGAACTCGTGTTGGAAAAAGGAAAGTTGGAGGAAGATGGCTACGAGTCGCAAAAAAAAGCGATACAGTGATTGATAAATAAAAGAGTATGGAAATGACCAAAGATAAAGTAAAAGGAGCATTCAAAAACCTCAAAGAAAAAGTGGGATATAAGAATCCTATGCAGGCACCACGTCTTCTTAAGGCAGTGGTTAGTGTTGGTACTGGTTCAATTGCGGATGCAAAAAAGAAAGAACTTATTGCAAATAGGCTTATACGTATTACTGGCCAAAAACCAGCATCACGAGGTGCTAAAAAATCAATTGCTTCCTTCAAAATTCGAGAAGGAGACAGTGTTGGTTTTCAGGTAACTCTTCGCGGTCAAAGAATGTATGATTTTCTCGATCGACTTATTCATATTGCATTACCTCGAACGAAAGACTTTCGTGGAATTTCGACTACAGCTGTGGATGAAATGGGTAACTATACCTTTGGCATAAAGGAACATACTATTTTCCCAGAGACATCTGATGAAGAAATTAAGGATGTGTTTGGAATGGCTGTAACGGTTGTTTCAAGCGCTAAAAATAAGAAAGAGGCAAGAGAGTTTTTTACGTACCTGGGGTTTCCTTTTGGAGCTATTAGAGAATCTCCAAAGAAGGAAAAAGGCAAGAAAGAAGCCAAAAAGGAAGGAAAATAGGCCTTTGACAAGGCTATTCCTTCTTGCTAGTATGGACTTCACCCTAATTAGAAAGGTTACATATATAGTTTCTAGTCCTTAGTCCTTAGTCCTTAGTCATTAGTAGGAAAATCTTATTTTTTCTTACCTAGACCACAAAGCATGTTGACTTTCTAACAGGGTAAACGCTTTTGTCAAAAAGCATTTTTTAAT
>JBBUCK010000089.1:0-7782 GCA_038057845.1 Patescibacteria group bacterium | reverse complement strand
AAGCATGTTGACTTTCTAACAGGGTAAACGCTTTTGTCAAAAAGCATTTTTTAATTTCACATGGCAAAAAAATCAGTTATCGCACGATCAAAGAGAAAGCCAAAATTTTCAACCCGTACAGTACGACGTTGCTTTAAATGCGGCCGAAAACGAGGCTACATGAGGGATTTTGGGCTTTGTCGTATTTGTTTTCGTGAATTTGCTAATGAAGGTAAAATTCCTGGTATTAAGAAATCATCCTGGTAAACCAATATGATGCACGACCAAATTGCAGACATGATTACACGACTTAAGAATGCAGGGGATGCAGGTAAAGCATCAGTTGTTTTTCCTTACTCAAAACTTAAATTTGCTATTGCCGAAATTTTACATAAATCTGGCTACCTTAAGTCGTATGCTAAAAAAGGTAAAAAGGTTGCAAAATCAATCGAAGTTGAACTTGTGTATGAAGGAGAAGATGCACCAAAAATTCAGGGTGTAAAACGTATTTCAAAGTTTTCCCGCAGAACCTATATGGGCGCAAAAGATCTTACCCCAGTAAGACAAGGGTACGGTATAGCAATTTTATCTACTCCTCAAGGAGTTGTGACAGATAAAGAGGCAAAAAAGCTTAATGTTGGGGGCGAACTTTTGTTCGAAATTTGGTAGTTTCCAAAAAATAAGAAGTATACGACTATATTTTTTGAGAATCCAGCACTAATTAAAACCATGACGTCAAATAATACAAAACAGAATATTGAAAAGCAATTCAACCGAAATGGTCGGTCGGTTCTTGTTGTGGAATTAGTGCTGGATGGTGATTTTTATATTCATTCTATTCATTAAAAATCAACCATATGTCACGAATTGCTAAAAAAATTATTTTAATACCCACTAAAACTGAAGTTACCGTCTCTCAGGATGTGGTTACTGTAAAAGGTCCTCTTGGGGAAGTTTCTCGTAAGTTTCGTCCTGGCGTTGTTTCGATTACTATCTCTCCCGATGGAGTAGAAGTTAAGCCAACTGTTTCAGCTGCAGAAGCCGGAGCGTTGTGGGGAACATATGCTTCTCATGTAAAGAATATGCTTGACGGGGTTAATACTCTCTACAAGAAAGTTCTTATATTAGAAGGGATTGGGTATAAGGCTGAATTACAAGGTGCTAATTTGTTGTTTAGTCTTGGTTTTTCTCATCCTGTAAAAATTGCTATACCATCTGATCTTAAGGTTTCTTGCGAAAAAAATGTTATAACTATTTCTGGCATTGATAATGAACGAGTAGGTGCTTTTGCAGCAGCACTTCGAGATCTTAAAAAACCAGAACCATACAAAGGAAAGGGTATTCGCTATCAGAATGAGGTCATTCTAAGAAAGGAAGGTAAAAAGTCAGCTGTATAACAATTATCATGGATTCACGTAAACAGAAAATTTTAAAACGAACCCGTAAACACGCTCGCATTAGATCGAGAGTGAAGGGAACGCCAGCAAGACCCCGTCTTTCTGTCTTTGTTTCAAATCGCTACATGTATGCGCAAATTATTGATGACGAAGCAATGAAGACACTTGTTGCTGCAAATTCAAAAGAAATAAAAACAGGCACAATGCTTCAAAAAGCGCAGGAAGTTGGTCGTCTTATTGCTAAAAAGGCAAAAGAGCATAAGCTTGAGAAAGTTGTGTTTGATAGGGGAGGTTTCCTCTATTCAGGAAAGGTTAAAGCAATTGCTGATGCTGCACGTGGGGGAGGCTTAATATTTTAGGCATGGAAAAAGAAATAATTACACACATGGAAAAGGAAATAGTTACGGATATAAAACCAAACGACACTCTCAAAGAAGAGGTAGTGGAAGTAACACCTACTGCGTCCCTTCCTGTGGAAAAAATCGACTTGTCAAAACAATTAAGAGATGACCCAAGAAAGAGAAAAAATATGCGACGGAAGCCACAACGTCGTAGTGCTCCTCGATCTGAATTTGATCAAAAAATGATTAGTCTCCGTCGAGTTGCTCGTGTTGTTGCGGGTGGCCGTCGTTTTACTTTTAGTGCTGCAATTATCATTGGCGACCATAAAGGATCTGTTGGTGTTGGTATCGGAAAGGGAGCGGATACTGCTCTCGCGATAGAAAAAGCTCTTCGTGATGCTAAAAAGAACATGATCAAGCTTCACCTTACAAAAGGCATGTCAATCCCGTATGAGGTTTTAGCCAAGTATTCAAGTGCCCGTGTATTTATTAAACCTGGTCAGGAAGGACGAGGTCTTGTTGCAGGGCGGGCCGTCAGAACAGTGCTTGAACTTGCGGGAGTCAAAGATGTAACTGCAAAAATAATTTCTGGAAGTAAAAACCAAGTTAATAATGCACGTGTTGCAATTGAGGCACTTTCTGAGTTTGCTACAGGAAAGAAATAATTTATTTTACTATCATGCAGCTTCATAACATACAACGCAATATAAGAAATAAGCGGTCACGAATCATTGGCCGTGGAGGCAAGCATGCAAAAACTTCTGGACGAGGCACCAAGGGTCAGAAAGCTCGTGCTGGAGGCAAATTACGTCCAGTGATGCGCGATATTATTAAGAAAATTCCTAAACTTCGCGGATATCGTTTTCATGCTTTCAGAGAGCAACCAGTTGCGGTTAATCTTTTTCTTCTTGAGAAAGTCTGTGTTGCAGGAGATATTGTTACGCCTGCAATGCTTGTTCGTAAAGGTGTAGTTGAAATGCGGAAGGGGAAAAACCCCCTTATAAAAATCCTTTCTCAAGGGGAAATTACCAAAAAAATCACTATTTCTGGATGTTCTCTTTCCAAGACAGCCCGTTTTAAAATTGAGAAAGCTGGTGGCAAAGTGTGGGGGGTGAAGTAAATGACACATGAAAGAATTTTTTAGAAAAACTATACTCGTCTTCCAAGACCGCATCTTGCGAAGACGAATTGCTTTTACTCTACTTGGACTTGTTATATTTAGAGTGCTTTCAAGCATTCCAATTCCGAGCGTTGATGCATTACGTCTACAAAGCTTCTTCTCAAATAATGAATTCTTAGGGCTTCTTAATCTTTTTTCCGGAGGTGGACTTTCAAATCTTTCACTCGTGATGCTTGGTGTTGGACCATATATCAACGCCTCAATCATCATGCAGCTTTTAACAATCATGTTTCCTAAGCTTAAGGCTTTGTATCAAGAGGAGGGGGAGGCTGGACGAAAAAAGTTCTCCCAGTATTCTCGAATGTTGACCGTTCCTCTTGCATTACTCCAGTCATTTGGTTTTCTTAAACTTCTTGAGAGTAACGGTGTGATTACCCACCTCACTTCTTTTGATTTTCTCATTAATGTTATGGTGGTGACTGCTGGTTCGCTTCTTCTTATGTGGATTGGAGAACTTATTACAGAGTTTGGTATTGGAAATGGAATCTCCTTAATTATTTTCGGTGGTATTGTTGCAAGTATTCCTTCTTTAATTGGACAACTTATTTTTACTTTTGAAATTTCTCAACTACCTCTATATCTCGTACTTTTTGCTTTTGCGATATTTGTCATTGCAGGAGTAGTTATAATTACAGAGGCTGAACGGCCAGTTCCAATCACATATGCCAAACGGATACGCGGCAACAAAGTATATGGCGGTCTTTCCACATATCTTCCTTTACGACTTAATCAAGCCGGAGTTATTCCAATTATCTTTGCACTTTCTTTTCTTCTTTTTCCTCAACTCATCGCTCAATTTTTGACTCAAGTTGATAGTGAAATACTGCGCTCAATTGCTTCTTCTGTAGTGTCGTTACTTAATAATACATGGCTTCATGCATCACTCTATTTCCTCCTTGTTTTCGCTTTTACGTATTTCTACACCGCGCTTACATTTGACCCTTTTTCTATCGCAACGAACTTACAGAAAAACGGAGCATTTATTCCGGGTGTACGCCCAGGAACATCAACAGCTGACCACCTAGCCAGAATTCTCACCCGTCTTACTCTTGTCGGCGCCCTTTTCTTAGGATTTATTGCTGTTCTTCCATCAATCATTCAAGCTACAACTGGAGTCGCCTCTCTTACCATTGGCGGAACAGCGCTTCTTATCGCCGTTTCAGTGATTATTGACCTTATCAAGAAGATTGACTCTCAAGTCTCAATACGGGAATATTAGGAATATGCTTCCAGAGACTTTCATATTTTTTGGGCGCTCTGGTTCTGGAAAGGGAACACAGGCTGATTTGTTAATATCATATCTTCAAAAAAGAGATCCGAAACGAAAAGTAATTCATATTGAGACTGGAAAACGGATTCGCGAATTCTTGACGGAAAATACTTATACAAGCAAACTTACCAAAGAAGTTGTCAAAAGTGGTGGTCTCCTTCCGGCCTTTCTCCCAATTTGGGTTTGGACGGAATACCTTATTCGTAACTTTTCCGGCAATGAGCATCTCGTTTTGGACGGTCTTTCTCGGCGTGCAAGCGAAGCCCCCGTTCTTGATTCCGCTCTTTCTTTCTACGATATTAAACATCCATTTATCATTCTTCTCAATGTTTCTCGCGAGTGGTCAAGAGAACGTCTTTTGAATCGCGGACGAGGTGATGACACTGAAGCAGATATAAAACAGAGACTTGATTGGTACGATAATAACGTATTGCCGGCAATTGAATTTTTTAGGACAAAACCGGAATATATATTTGTCGAAATTAATGCTGAACAGCCAATTGAAAAAGTACATTCGGATATTCTTGCCGAGGCACATCTGTTGTAGATAATGATTACGATTAAGACACAAAAAGAAATAGACCTTTTAAGAGAAGGGGGTAAGCATAACGCATTTATTCTTAAGGCGCTTACAGATGCCATACATCCCAACATCTCAACCAACGATTTAAATACCCTCACTTTAAAGCTTCTTGAGGAGAAGGGAGACAAATCAGCTTTTCTGGGATATACCCCAGAAGGAGCGCCTCGCCCATATCCTGCGGCGGTCTGTATTTCGGTCAATGATGAGGTTGTTCACGGAATTCCCAATGAACATCCCCGAATTCTTTCTATGGGAGACATTGTAAGTATCGATTTTGGCCTTTCTCACAAAGGAATGATTACTGATGCAGCGGTAACTATACCTGTAGGAACTATTGATTCTGAATCGAAAAAACTGATTGAAGTAACTTCCGCGGCACTTGAGGCAGGAATTAATGCCGCAGTAGGAGGTAATCGTATAGGTGATATTGGTTTTGCTATTGAGTCATGTATTTCACCTTCAGGGTTTAGCATTGTTGATATTTTAGCTGGCCATGGGGTTGGCTATAGTGTTCATGAAGACCCCTATGTTCCTAATATAGGCAAGAAAGGGGAGGGTCATCTTTTGAAGCCAGGAATGGTGCTTGCAATAGAGCCGATTGTGAATATTGGGAATAAACGAGTTACCTTTAATAAAGATGGGTATACAGTAAGAACGGCGGACCATACAAGAAGTGCTCATTTTGAACACACAATTATTATCACGGAAGGAAAAGCAGAAGTTCTCACTCGTTAATTTTTACGTGCTATACTGAAACGCAATTATATTATCGTTATCTTTATATATGCATCCTAAAGAAGAAAAAACTCTCGTTATTATCAAACCTGACGGAATACAGAGGTCTCTTGTTGGGGAAATTGTGAAGCGCTATGAACGAAGCGGATTAAAGCTCGTTTCAATAAAGATGATTATTGCGGATGCTACCATGATTGAGTCTCATTACACTCTCGATTCTGTTTGGCGAAAAAATGTAGGAGAAAAAATGATTAAAGCTTACACTGACCAAGGACTTATTCCACCCAATACAGACCCACTCGCTGTAGCAAGTACTGTCCTTGAAAGACTGACACGATTCATGACAAGCGGTCCTTTGATTCCCATGGTGTGGCAGGGGGCACATGCCGTCTCGATTGTGCGTAAATTGACAGGTGGTACTGAACCTCTTACGACGGACGTAGGAACTATTAGAGGAGATTTTACCCTTGATTCATACCTTCTTGCAAACAGCGATGAACGATCGGTTCGAAATGTTGTACATGCATCAGACTCTCCAGAACAAGCCGTAAAAGAAATTGCACATTGGTTTCTACCGCACGAAATACTTCGCTATACGCTTGCACAGGAAAAAATTCTATATGATGTAAATCTTGATGGTATCGTTGAATAAAGATACGCTCGGATTTACTTTTCAAAAATGCGATAAAATTCCACTGAATTTTTCTCTGCTCGCTCTCCTCGAGCTCCGCAAGATTTTTGAAAAGTAAATTCTCGCTTTAACTGAAGAAAAAGAATTACTCGCCTTTAACTAAAACCAACTTATCTTTTCACAAGATGCGTTGGTTTTATAAAGAGTTAAAAAACGACTTCATTTCTCACTTTTTCCTCCTCTTGTTTTTTAATTGGGGAGAGGTGTACAATAGAAGTAGGGTTATTTGGGATATTATCTAGATTACAGGTATTTTAAGGGAGTCTTACATCTCGAGGCACCTTGGTGTTTCGGTGCGGACACCCACCTAGATTTTGCTAGGGTGAATATCTACCAAATAACCCTATAGAGGCATCCGCTCATCAAGTCTGAGACTCTCTCAGAGTCGAATGACCCGAGGCGGATGTTTCCATTTATGAAAATCATGAAAACCCGTTCTTTTTCTTTTCTCTCACTTACTTTAATTGGAGGTATTGTTGCTGTAATACATTTTCTCGCGAACGAGCATTTTTTGTATTGGGAATGGTGGTGGCTTGATGTAGTCATGCATTTTCTCGGAGGCAACTTCATCGCTTCCTTATTTGCATGGTTTTATATTTCATTGCGCGAAACAATACCTTCTCGAGCGGCAATACTTTACGCAGTTTTTCTTGTTGCTGTGTTGTGGGAGCTCTTTGAATTTATGACTGGCATGATGGATACTACTATACCCGGCTACGTGTTTGACACTGTTTCCGATACCATTCTTGGTATTCTTGGAGCGTATATCTTTAGCATTCTTCTTTTCCGAAATGAAGAAAAAACAAAAACCCCCTAAAGGGGGTTTTTGTTTTATAGTACTGTTTTGACTAATCTTTTAAATGTTTCAGGCTCATTTTGCGCAAAATGAGCAAGCATTTTTCGATTAATTGAAATATTCTTTTTCTTAAGTGCGTTTATAAACGTACTGTAGGAGAGGCCAAATTGCTTAACTTCTGCTCCGATTTTAATATTCCAAAGCATACGGTTATCATTTTTCTTATCTTTTCGGTGTGCGAAAGCATATGTACCAGCATGGTTAATAGCTTCTTTCGCTTGGCGTTCTTTAGTACTTCGTCCAAAACGATAGCCCTTTACTTTTGATAAAATATTTTTACGACGCTTGAGAGCGTGTACTCCTTTCTTTACTCGTGTCATGTTAGTTAGGCGTTAATAAGGTAACGACTTTTAAATTTATTTTTAAGGTGAAGCTGTACAGTACCTCTTTTATGTAGACCCGTCTTACTTCCTTCTTTTGCATTGAAATGATTTTGGCCCGATTTTCTAGCAAGAACTTTGCCGTTTCGAGTGACTCTCAATCTTTTTGTGTATGATTTATTTGTTTTCATCCCGATAGTGTTAGTCAGCCTTGGGCTGACGTAAATTTGCTATTAATGTGTTGTTTTCCATGATTTCCTTATACACCCCGCTAGAGATTATAGTAGCAAATTGTGTAACACTATCGGGATTCACACCTCTTCATCCCGATAGTGTTAGTCAGCCTTGGGCTGACGTAAATTTGCTATTAATGTGTTGTTTTCCATGATTTCCTTATACACCCCGCTAGAGATTATAGTAGCAAATTGTG
>JBBUCK010000088.1:0-10019 GCA_038057845.1 Patescibacteria group bacterium | reverse complement strand
ACATATAATTCACTCATAATTTATCTCCCATCTTAAAATATCCCAAAGTATAGAATCCGCTTCTTCCGGGAAGCGTTTGCGGTTGCTTCCGAAATGCTACTGCTTTATTCCAATCTTTTACGTTTGCTTCAAAAAAAACATAGTTTGGCTCTCCATCCGGACCAAAACCTCTTTCATAATGCTTAATGATAAACGGATGTCCTTTATATCCTTCTTCCGGGACCGCCGCATACCAACCTTCCAATCCAATCACCACGCCATCTATAAATTTTTCCAAAACATAAACGGATTTCTGCACTACCTTCATAGATGCTTTTTCAAGTAATATACCATTGCCCGGTATTCCTTCGTATTATAATCAACGTCATATTTCACATTCAAAACAGAAACCCGATCCGCGCCGGCTAAAAAAGAAGACACATTCTTTTTTAATTCCGCTTTATCTTTTGAGATAAACGTCTTCACGTTCATACTTAATACCAACCATGAATTACATGAAATTGTAATGCCTTGTTTGCATTTCCGTATCTTTTTGTTATGTATCCGATTCCCCATGTAATCTGACAATCTACATCCAACAGATCGCACTTCATTTTCCTGCAGGGGTACGCTTGAAAAAGCCCGCACGCGCCGGACGCTGGATTTATGGAAAGATAGTTGAAGTTGCTTTCCTTGAATACAAGTTTTTCTATGGCTTCAGCGTTCCTTGTCCCCCATGCCCGAATACCCGCAAGAATCACCCGCTCACGAACTGTCTGAATAGATGGAGCTTCTTTGGCAAAAACCGTATGTACGGCACACCCATCATCAGGACACGGACTGATTATTTCCTGCTTGCCGAAAATTACTGCGAGGGCCATGAAGAATAAAAGAAACCACACTGAGGACCAGAAGTGATAGCGATGTTTTTTTTGATAGCCATTGGAACCTATTTTTCCCGTTTGTTTTCTCATCACCATCTAATCTATCAAACAACTGCTTGATTTGTCAAGAGGGAAAAAACTTATTCCCAAAGGGAAAATGGAGAGAAGCACGTTTCCCCCTATAATCCCCCAAACCCCAATAAAGAAGTTAAAAACGGTGATCACTTCAGCCTTGATGTATAATCAAGGGGGCGCCGGCCTCCTATCACCGTAGGGCTTCTGGCGCCTTTTCCATTCCAGCTCATTCCCGTCGGTCAACGGAGCCGATGGCTTAACCAGCGCTTCTTTATACTCGCTATCGCCGGTTATCTAAGTTTCCCCGCGAGTCTACCCTTTTGCCTTCACAATAAGAATCAACTTCGGATCTTCAACGAGTGTATAGCCTTCCGGCTCTAAAAATTCTGTCAATATAATTTTAATTTTGTCTGCCCGGGTAATATCCCTGTTCACGGTCGCATCACGAAATTCGTTAAGTGCGTCTTCCACTTCCCGCAATGTATCAAGGGATAAGGTCATAAATGATTTGGAATGAAAAAAAACAAAAGATAAATAAACGTAAATATGGATGGAATCATCCATGTTAGATCAAACAAAAATTCTTTGAAGGTTGGTTCTCTCATAAAAAAACCTCTGTGTAAGATACAGGTACAGATTCGCGGCTGAAACCTATACCCTACACAGAGGCCCGCGATTCTGTTTGTATATCAACAGTATACCATATCTGTCAAGCCCCCAGAAATAGCTCGTCCAAATCAAGTTATATGTCCTTTTGCTGTCATAAGACTATTAAGATACTGGATGCCTTCTTCCAGTTTGTCAAAATGCAGCATTTCATGGCGGTCAGGATAAAAGAGGGTAAACGCTCCGCCGAGGTCTCCTCCTCCATATCCCCTGTTTTTTTCAAAAAGTCCTGTTCCTGTTCTGTATGTCCCCGGACGTACAGTGAGGCGCTTTTTCATTCCTTTGACAAAGGTTTCGTGCCCTGCCTTGTGGAAATCGCCTACCGCCGCCATATCTGCATTAGGATACCAGTATTCCATAAGACGCTTCGGTTCAAGATTGATATTAAGGATGCTTCTTCCCCTGAATTTATGCGCCAACCCGATTTCATACTCTTGGTCTCCAACCTTTAAGAATACCTGCCCCATGCCGGGAAGAATAGCTGCTTTTGATCTTTCGTAAAATTTCTCATAAAGGATGCCCGTTGTCTGCATCATCGTATGGGTGTGGTTGCCGATGCAATGAGCAATGGCTAATTGTTTTTTTCGTGGGTTTCTTCCGTTGAACTCATCCATGAGGTCGGAAGCGGTAAACGCTTGTCCCATCGGCCCCATCGTCTGCATGAACCGTACTTCTAATTTCGGCAGTATTCCAAAGTCAATATCATCTCCGAGCGTAATAATACCCGTATTGGGAGTGTTTTCAATAAGAGATACGTGCTTCTTGAGAAGATCATATTGCGTATCCACATTACCTATGTGGGCATCTGAAAGCGTCCATACGCCATACGGAAGGTCAGGATATTCCATGAGAACATTTGCATTGACCTTCGTTGAGTCCTGGTAGGGGTATAGTTCTTTCCATGAGTCAGCCATTTCCTTCATCCGGTCAAAGTTTCTCCGCCAGTCTATTTCTATTTTTTTCTTATCGGAAGTAAAAAGAATATTCTCTTCGGGGATTACTGTAGGAAAATCAGGAGAAAAAACGGATTTTTCCTCTCCTCGTCCGTTGACAATAATTTTTCCAAGTTCTTTCATTTTGGTAATAAGACCATTGCCCAGCGATGTGTTGTGCTTCCGTCACGTTCAAAGCTCATCCATTTCCGTTCAAAGTTTTGCCTATCCATTGTACGCCATTCACCTTCTGATGGATCAGCCATTTTTACTGCGTTATTTTTTGCTTCAACAACTACGGAATAATGACAGTCGCTTTCTTCCGTACCGTTTAAGTCCGTCATCCATTCTACTATAACCGGTAAACCTTTTTGGGTTAAGAATGTTAAGCCTTCATAGGTAAAGTGTTCTGTTTGCCAAACGGTAAATCCATGACGTTCTGCTGACTCTGCCATCTGTTCGTGCAGCGTGCCTCCTGAATATTTAGAATCTAACATTCCCAGATCGGGGTGCATTTCTCCTATCAAAGCATGTTCTTCCGTTGTTATTCCAAATGCCCGATACATCATAACTAAGGAAGCCTGTCCGCATGTTCCGTCTTCCCGTTGTCCATACGGTCTAAGGCTTCGTATAACTTCTTTCATAATCTAAAACGGCAACCCTTATATTGGCATGACTTTTGAAATTAGTGAATTTGCATCATATCCCATCCATTCGTCTAATTTCTCGCGCGCCCATTTTCCAAACGATACTAAAAATCCTGTACCAAACACAAGAAGAATTATTTTTAATGCTTCTTTTGGATCTGAGATATCAATTTTAAGAGCCATAACCGCCACAACACCAGCGGATATGCCGGCGCGTACACCCCGATAAAGAGTCTTGTATATTTCCGGAAACTGTTTACCTTTCATTTTATTCACCCCCTTCTTAATAATCTTCCAATCCCCAAAAAGATAAGCGATAAACCGCTATATGCTTCAACGGGTTTGGACTGCTTTAGTTCTTCTATTCGTTCTCCGAGTCCGACGATGATCTTTGCGCTGTTTTCAAGTCTTTGCTTCATGTCTTCATTCTCGCTTTTGAGGCCGTCAATCATCTGCTTATGCTCACCAAGCAAATTCTGGGCCTCTGTATTGACTTGTAGAGCCTGATTGAGCTGCGACTGGATACTTGTAGCCTCTTCTTTGAGTTTTGTTATTTCCTGATCCTTTTTACCGACTTCTACTTCAAAGCCGTTTAATTGATCGGCGCGGGAAACTATCGTAGTAATGGAATAATCACCCGTTACGTTGAGAGCGTCTTTAATCTTCATTAGGTCGTTCCAGTGGGAATCCCTTGCCTGCCGGATTTTGTCAAGCTCCGATAAAGCATCAGATGGAACAAGAATTGCACCTATCATCCCCACAAGTCGGTCTATGTCCAACGTACCAGGACAAGCCGTAGCCTTTACTTCCCTATGTCCGATAATATGCGTTCGGTCTGCGGGGATGGCATATTTTCTGCAAAGATCGGCGATAAGAAGCGAAGATGTTCTGTAGGTTTCTTCGGAGATGGGAAGTTCCGGGCCACCCTCGTGTTCAATACCTATGCTTTGACGATTGACGGTGATGTTTCCAGCGTGATAAGCGATATCATCATCTTTGATATATTGATGTACTTCTTTGTCCCCGATACCATAGTGAGCGGATACTTGCTTTGCTCCGTTTTTGAATACTGCATCTGCCGCCTCAAGTGTTCCCACAATCCAATGAACAACGATCTTTTTAATCGTATTCCCTTGACGGCCTTTTTCGTAGTTGTTGCTATGTGCGCCAATCCACGTTATTGTCATATTTTATCTTGAAACACCTGCTTTTTGATCCAGTCAAAACTTACGGCAATGGCCAAATTAACCATCCCTACGATGATTGTTAGCTGACCGATAAATTGTGCCTTCCAAATTTCTATAGCCGATACGCGGATTTCCATCTTATCCAGCTTTTCCTCAATACGTCCCGTAATTTCATATACATCATGGAGCGATACTTTGTCGTTTGTCATAATTATTTCATTATACGATTTTACTGTTATTGCAAGTCAATTGTTATACGTGTTCCGGATTAATTCTATAATCATATATACTCTTTATTCTTTTTCCGGAGGCTCATACCCCCACTCATTCAGTTTTTCGTTAAATAACCTCTTTTTTAGCGAATTGATCTGATCTGCTTTCTCATCATCTTTTGCATCTAAATAGTCTTCATCTTCCAAAATTTCTGAAATTTCCTCTTTGAATGATGTCCCGAAGTCTATATAAAAATTACGAAATTCTTCTTTACCAATCTGCTTTTCCAAAAGTTTTGCCCGTGGCGAGGTTCTTGATACATCGGTAATTGCCGGAAGATTGCCGGATTCCGCCAGTCGGGATAATTCATCAATTACAACGTCTTCTTTCTTCGTTTTCATACGCGATCCGGCAAAGAGCGATGACCAAAAACCCTCCCCTTCCACGTATTCACCAAATACATTCAGCTTTTTCTCAAGCATTGTTTCTCTCACTTTCGGAATACTCAATAAAAACCGATCTACAGCAGATTCCGTTTTCCGTTCATATTTATCCAATCCCTTTGCCATATCAGCGACAATAGCCGGAATAGTACGTGACCGGGCAAAATCTACCAGATAATTGAAGATTCCCTCTTTTATATCCTCTGGCGTAGCCCGATCAGGACGGAGTGATTGCAGTGAACCATATATGTCATAAAACTGTTTAAATCCCGGTGTTCGGGAAATTTGAAGCCCGATACCTCCGCCATATGCAAGAAGTTTAGATAATGATGTCGTCCCGTATTTTTTGGCATACATGAATCCGACAAGCGGACCGCCCAGAGGACCGAGATAATCCAAGGAAACCCACTTATTACCGATCCGGACGGAATTTGTTGTCGCGCGCTTTAACTTCAAAAGTTCCCGTTCTTTCGGGGTTATGGGATATTCACCGATAAAATCATCCGGTTTAAACCATAATGAGGCAATAAATGAAACAGCCAATCCCAATCCTGCCCGAGTTGCCTTCCGCAAAAACGTCCGGTCAAACGCATTGATAAACGCATCAGCCTCTCCCCTTCCTCTGGCGTTTACCGCATTTTTTGCCCTTGTAAATATTTCAAGGGGCATAAGGATACCGGAATAATCTACTGTCGTCCCCACGACATTCGCCGGAACCTGAACGAATGGCATAAGCTGATCTCCTATCCGCAAATCGCCGGATGCCTTATTAAACAATCCCCGCAATCCAAGGCTAAAATCCGCATAATTTGTTTTATTCGTATACGTTCCACGTTGCGCTTCCAATATCGCTTTTTCCCTAACGCTTTGTCCTTCTTTTGTCTTTGGCGATAAGCTGGTTGCATCTAAAAATATTTCCTCTATGCGCTTATTGAATGTTTCTCCCTTGAGTCCTTCGCTTCTGGCAATGATAGATGCTTTGAGCGTTGCGGCGTCCACGAAATGAAAAGAGGCGAAAGCCACGTCCGGGGCCGTCATTAACTTATTGAATACAACATCCGTATAAAACCTTCCCAACGCGCGGACTTTTCCGGGTCCCTGCGCGTGGATGATTTCTTCTCCGAGCCGTTTTTTTGCCGACTCAAGCGTCGTCATACGCGTTATGTCATATCCGGTTTTTGCATATATGGCATTGGCAAATATCATATAGTCCTTTGCGTGAGTATTATTCCATCCGACGGGGAAAAGATTGTTTTTCCGTAACGATTCAATCCTCCGGGCTAACGCTTCCGTAATTCCGTTGACTGTGTTTGATTCTATGTTAACAATGGGAGATTTGAAGGAAAACAGCATCGTTGCCCGGCCAATAACTGATGTGAACACTTTCAGTGCCGGGGCCGGGGTAAGAGAATCAATGTAATTGTCCAGATCCCGCCGCGCCCTCCAATACTCTATATCCGGAATACCGAATTTTGTAACTGGTTTTTCCAATGTTTTGCTCAATGCCCGGGTTTTTTCCGCTATAATTCGGGCTTCATCGGCGGTAATACTTGCTCCGAGTCTATCCGCAACAAGATCTTCCAGAAACTCATCAGCATTTTCCGGCGTAAGGACGCCAGTATCATCCAAAGATTCAATCTTATCAATAACATTCTTATAAAGGCCTTTTTTTTTCGCATCCGCATTGAATGTCCGTCTCGCCCATTGGGTAAGCGCGTCCTTTTGCTTAGATATAATTGCTTTCTCAAAATTAAGGTTGATCTCCTGCGCCGTTTCTTTGTCTACATGCCGGGCAAACGCATCACGCCGCGTTTGACTGGTCATGTCCGCGAGTTTAGATATATCCCCGATCACGTCGCCTTCCTTTACCGCAACTATAAGCTTATCAGCTAGTTCCTTAGTTAAACAGAATGGTTTTGCCATATTAGCATCTTAAAGCATCAATAATGGACTGGGCTGTTTGAAAATCCCTTTTTCGTCCCATGAGTTCCGTTTTCAAATCAGCAGTCTTTTTTTTTATCACGGCCATTGCTTTTTCCTGTAATGTTGCACTTTCGGCAATATCCAGACTTGCGATTAGTCCTTTCCACTGTCGCGCTACCTTTTCCAGTCTATCATTAATAACCTGCCGGACGTAATGAAACGGATTCGTTTCATCCATATTGCCGCGAAGCGATACGATTTCCTGTCCCATGCGGGTAGATCGTAAGGATGTTTTGGTCCAAAGTTTGGCAGAGGTAGCAAAGTCTCCCTGGGTCCGGGCAAATTCTGCAAGCCCTACTGCGACAGCGTTTCTGGTAACTCCTGATGGTGTTTCTTCCAGTCCGTACACTATGCGCGATGCTTTTTCTGGATCGCTTTCAATAATATCCACCACTTGCTGCGCCTGTTTCTCAAGGTCTAACGTGTTATAGGTAATCTCCTTTGATTCGTAATCTTTCCCCAGCGCTTCCTTGACTCTTTCAAATAATCGTGAAGGTTTTACCGTTTTGCTTTCACCCTTCGGTTCTTCTCCTATTTTCTTTCTGGGTTCTGCCTGTGGTGCAACTCTTTCTCCTGTTGCTTTTTGTTTGATAATAATCGGCTCCTGAGCAGTCGTCAGTTTTTTATCAAGATCAACAATGAAACTCTCCATTGCTCTCAATGTCGGACCAATTTCCGGATCATCCATCATGGTTTTAAGAGTCGCGTATGCCTGTTTATATCCGCCGTCAGCACCTGCCAAAGCATACATTTCTTTATTGATTGTCGTTCGGAGGGATGAAAGCACTACCTTGTCGTTTTGTGCTTTAGCGAGAACATCCTTATACAAATCCGATACGTCTTTTTGTAATAGTTCTGGACTCGTTGCATTTTGTCGGATTTCTTCCATGCGTATCCTAATTATTTCCTGAATTGCTTTCGTTTCTTTGGTTGAGAGGACGTGCCGTTCACGTTTTCCCTCATCTACCAATACATATTTTGCACCCCTCGGCGCTTCTGCTAAAACATCTTTAGATGCCTGTGTTTTTGTTTCTAATGTTCCCCCCTTTTTTTCCGGGGTAATATCTTTCTCCATCTTTATCATTCCTTTTTCTTCCGTAGCGCCTTGTACAACGCTATATCCCTGTTTCTCCCAAAATCCTTGAGATTCAACAAAGGCGGATATTGTTGCTTTCTTCGCTCCCGCCTCAACTGCTTTCGCTTCAAGTTCTTTCACGACTTGTGTTCCTATTCCTTTTTTTTGCATTGCCGGTTCAATCTCTATGATCATCCCGGCGGTTCCGTCCGGCTTTATGGTAACGGTTGCACTTTTAACGCCTTCCGGTTTTTTCTCCAACGTGATTATTTTCCGTTCTCCCGATTTTACGGTTTCTTTCATTGCTTTTTCTGCTTGGACATCCTCACCAACCTGGATAGGCTCATTTTCATCTACAAGCTTTACCTCTACGCTTTTCTCGTCCTTTGTCGGGGAAATGCGGATGTTTTTCTTCTGCCGTTCCGCTTCCAATACCGAAAGCATGATCTTTTTCCCGATCTCTGTTTTTCCAAGGTTATTTTCCATTACGACCGTTACTATCTGACTTGGCGTGTAATCCTGCGTTAATACGGCCTGAACAATAGCCTTTTGTTCCGATGTCCGTTTGTCCGGAAGTGTATCAAGAGCGATTTTTACCTTCTTCTCTATGTTTTTCGTCGTCAACGATTGGGTAATGCCGACAATGGATGATATGCTAATATCCCCGATTCCTCCGAGAAGCGCCCCCACAAAACCTGCCTCTGGTATGCCTTCCAGTAGATTCTTGTGCTCGTTATACGTCCGGGCAATTGCATTACCGATAAACTCCTGTATGCCTTCCGTGATTCCCTCAAATCCCGATTGTTTCCCCATGCTGACAATGCCACGAGATATGGTTTTGACAATACTCTGTTTTATCGTATTAACTATTTCAGTCTTTTTGATAAGTCGGTTAAGGCTGGCAAAATCCAATGCGCCAATAATCACTCCGCCTGCCATAGAGAGTGGAAGCGCCTGCTGGTCACTTATCCCCTGCGATCGCGCCTCGGAATATACCTCACTTGCGTTAAGGCCGAATGACGTGGAAACACCAATGGCGCGACCAAGGAAAGGATTTTTTGTTACGATCGTTGCCGCAAGAGATAGTCCGGTACTTGCGATAACCTGGGGCAAATTGAACGCGGTAATTTCCAGAAGCCCTTGAAGCCCGGACGACTCTGGTTTCTTTTTGGCATAGTCTTCTATGACTTTTTGTTGAGAGGCAACTCCGGCCTCCCGTATCTGCTCCCCTGCTTTAATAACTTTTTCTTTTAGGGCAATGTTCGCCTGATATGTTGGGATGCCAAACAATGCTTTTGCGGGAGCGAAGAACCGGTCTGACATTTCCTTCTGCGCCACTAATCCCTGGATGATGATGCCTCCCGCCTGTTGCAGTTGTCCCGGCAGAGCCTTGGCGCCGGCGACAATGGATTTACCTATTTTTCTTGTATCCAATCCTCTGATTATGTTACCAATGGCAGGAATCGGTGCGGTTTTAATGAGCGACGTAACTTTTTGGGTAATAGTCTGTGGTTGAGGTTGAACTACCGGCTGGATTGTGGGTTGTGCTTGCGGTTGAGGAATATTAGAGAATAAATTTATTACTCCACCACGTTTACTTGTTGGTAAAATCGGAGTTATTAATTCTCCCGTACTTGAAAATAAATTTGTTACTGCCATACATATTTTTTATTTCTTTTCTCCATAAGGATTTTTTTCACCATTGGCAATTCTTATTTTTTTCGGTGTCCATTTTGTTGTTATATAGTCAAATGCCTCCGGAAATTTGTCTATAAGTAAATCATACAGATCCTCCGGTGATATTTCCGCCTGTGAATTTTTGTTTTGGAGATAAGAATTGACGCTAACCAACACTGACGCTTTTTGTTCTGCTGCTGTCTGTTTCTTCGGTTCTTTCGCTACCGTCGGTTTATAGACAGCTCCTATTGCTCCCAA
>JBBUCK010000087.1:3159-7266 GCA_038057845.1 Patescibacteria group bacterium | reverse complement strand
CTCATAAAGGAAGGAATTTCTTCGGTTCTTCCCTCCCCAAGACGAGAATTTATTTCTTGGGCGTATCCTCTTGCGACAGTAAGTGGAGTCCGCAAATTATGTTGTGCTGCAAGGATGAAGTCATTTTTTTCTTTATCAAGTTCCTCAAGCTTGATTCTTGCTTCCTTTTCCACTTCATAGGCTGTTCTAATTTCTTTTGTTTGATCATCTACTTTTCTCTGGAGGTTACGACTTAAATCACCAAGTTCTTCATTGAGTTTGGAAAGAAGCTCCCCTTGATTCGCCTCCTTTATCCCCGAACGAATCATAAAAACCCCCACTATAATGGCTAGCAAAAAAAGAGCGAGATCAGAAAGAAAGATTTCCCCTGTTTGATTTCCTAATAGAAGTTTAATAAGAAAGAAACTCCACAAAGTAATAGTGAGCAACTCTATGGTAATTACTTTTACGTTAAAAAGATGATATTTAAGGGCCGCGTAGCCAATCATAAATATCATAAAAGAAACGAGAATGATAGGAGGTATAATGGGAATGTCATAAAAAAGCACCCACCCCAAAGAACCGCCAAAATTTCCGAGAGCAACGCCTATGAGAATGTATCTGATTTGAGCTTTTTTTATTGCGTCAACTTTTTTATACCAGATAATAGATAAGATATACCCAGCAGCCATATAGCCCACCCACAAAATAATGAATGGGTGGAAAAGAATTCCTCCTTTCGACCAGTAAGGAAAAACAGAAATGGGACGGACACTTTCCACAAACAGAGGAGAGTAGGAAAGGTCAAGAAGTGCAAACAAAACAAATACAAAATAGCCGATTTGAACAAACCGTTTATACCTTTTCATTTCTCCCAACAGATTGACAATGAAGTGGAAAAAGGTAATGGAAATAAAAATGGCAGGAGCCAAAACGATACCTATAATAAACAATGCGCTTTGAGCCGTGGTTGCGCTAAGAAAAAACACGTACGGCAGACTCCATGCGGCAAGCGCCCAAGCAAAATAGGCAAAACTTCTGTTTGTAGGATTTTTGCTGTTTTGGGTATACACAAATGTCCCAAAAGCAAAACTGACAAAAAAATTCACAAGAGCTGAAAGACTGTAAAAGTTAAAATTGAAGGAAGAAAAATCCACTCTTTGATTATACAGTTTACATAAGGTAAAGAAAAAGCCCCGTGAGATGGCAACTTCGCCTATCTCACGGGGCATATAATGATTACGTTGTTTTCCAGGGAATTGCTAGAACCAATTTGCCGTGCGGACCTTTTGCCCTACACGCTTTCAGCCCATGAAGACGTACCATTTCCCTCCCCTCCTTGGGAAGAGAAATTTTGTCATCACTCACATGAAGCGCCAAAACACCTTTTTCTTTCGTCGGTTGCACGATTGCAAGATGACCAAGCCCGACAAATATTGCTAGAGCAATTTCTATAGGCGCTTTCACCTCCCGAAGAAGAATGTTTGCCAGTTCGGACACTTTCTTATCCGTATTTTTTGCAACGACATCAAGCGCCTTGCGCACAGCTTGACGTTTTCCCCAAGAATTAAATTCACCGAAGTGCTGGGCCATGTAATATTCCTGCAGCATTTCCTCCCTCCCCTCTGAAAATGAAAAAGACCGCGTTTATCCTGAAAACAATGTAGCACAAGCAGAAAAAAAGTCAAGTATTTCCTATATTTCCTCCTTCTTTTTAGGCGTAATTCCGTTTGCAATCAAAATATTTTCAAATTCTTCCCTCTCGATTGTTTCCACTTCAATAAGCCTTTTAGCAATCGTTTCAAGCAAAGGACGATGAGCCGTTACAATGTCCTGCGCCTTTTTTAGCGCCTCATTCATAATCCGTTCAACCTCCTTATCAATACGAGCAAAAACTTCTTCGGAATATTCTCTCTCCTCAAAGCCTCGCCCGGGAATTAATTTACCTCCTTGATTTTCAAAAGCAATCGGCCCGATAGCTTCAGACATTCCGTATTTGGTTACCATATCGCGGGCAATCGCTGTCGCAACCTGTAAATCATTTGAAGAACCAGTAGTCAAATCACCAAACACCATGCGTTCAACAACATACCCGCCTAAAGAAACTGCAATGTCATCGAGAAACTCTTTTCGAGATTGGAAACGACGATCTTCGAAAGGAAGTTTAAGTGTATACCCAGCCGCACGACCGCGAGAAATGATTGAAATTTTATGGACTGGGTCAGAATGCGCAAGTATCGATGCAATAATTGCATGACCTCCTTCATGGTACGCAGTAATTTCTTTTTCTTTCAAAGAAAGAATATGACTCCTTCTTTCAGGACCAAGCATTACTTTTTCAATCGAGCGAATAAGATCATACTGGGAAACCTTCTTTCTATTTTCACGAGCGGCAAGAATCGCCGCCTCGTTCATAAGAGAATGAAGGTCTGCTCCGGAAAATCCGGGCGTTCTTTCAGCAATCACGGAAAGATTTACGTCTTCCGCAAGTGGTTTTCGGATGGCATGAACAGCAAGAATATCTTCCCTATCCCTACGGTCAGGAAGGTCAATGGTCACTCTGCGATCAAATCTACCGGGACGAAGAAGTGCGGGATCAAGAACATCGGGACGATTTGTCGCCGCCATAACAATAATTTTTTCATTTTGTTCAAAACCATCCATCTCAACAAGAATTTGGTTTAACGTTTGCTCACGTTCATCGTTCCCTCCTCCAATGCCTGTTCCGCGAACTCTCCCAACTGCATCAATTTCATCGATAAAAACAATTGCTGGAGACATTTGTTTTGCCACTTTAAAAAGGTCACGCACGCGTGATGCGCCTACACCCACAAACATTTCCACAAATTCCGAACCGGAAATAGAAAAAAATGAAACCCCTGCTTCCCCCGCAACCGCGCGAGCAAGTAATGTTTTTCCTGTTCCTGGCGCCCCCATAAGAATGATGCCTCGTGGAATTCGGGCTCCAATATCAAAAAACTTTTTGGGATTCTTAAGAAAATCAACGATTTCAGAAAGTTCTTCTTTTGCTTCCTTGGCTCCCGCCACATCCTTAAATGTCACTCGCTGACGTTTGTCATCTGGGGAAGTAAGACGAGCTTTTGACTGTCCAAATGTAAATGCCTGCATCCCCGCTCCGCGTACTTGCCGCGTCATAAACCAAAGAAAAATAGAAATGAAGATGAGAGGCAGAAGAATTGGGGAAAGAGTAAGGAGCCAAAACGCAAATCCTGTTTCGCCTTCAATATTAATTGTTAACCCCCGAAGAGCCTCTGATGAAACTCCGTAATTGAAAAGAGTTTCTGAAAGCGCTGTTCCTTCTTCTTTCTTTGACTCTTTACGATCACCATTTTTATACTCAACAACAAGTGTATCCCCTTTAACGGCAATTTTCTGAACCGTGCCGGCGATAATGTTTTGAGAAAGCTCTGAAAGTGGTATTTTAGGAGTTTCAGGAAAATTTTCCCAAAGTAAGGAGTAGAGGGTAAGAAGAGTAAGAAAAATAAGTAAAGTACTCCCTATATTGGCCCACACTGGGCCATTTCCCCCTCGGCGGGAACTTTTAGGAGATTTAACGATAATCTGTATGTTTTTCTTCGGTTTACCCTCTTCGCTCATAGAAGCCCATTATACAACAAGAAATCAGGAAGGAAAGGAAAATGCAGATCTTTCTGCTATGATAGTGGTGTGACGCTTATACAGAATAAAAAGGCCCATTTTAACTATGAAATCCTTGAAACAATGAGAGCAGGCATTGAGCTTTTTGGTTTTGAGGTAAAGGCGATACGAAAACACCTGGGCACACTTGAGGGAACCCATATTACTGTGCGTGGGGGAGAAGCCTATCTTATTGGGGCAAATATTCCTCCCTACCAAGTAAAAAACACCCCTGAATCCTACAACCCAACACGAAATCGCAGACTTTTACTCACAAAAAAAGAAATTGAGGAACTTGGTAAAGCAGAGTCAAAAAAAGGCTTGACAGTAGTGGCAATTTCGATGTACAATCTAGGCAGAAAAATAAAAGTAGACATTGCAATAGTTCGTGGAAAGAAAAAATATGATAAACGTCAAGATATTAAGAAACGAGACGTTGAACGTGATTTGAGGCGTTCTTTGAAAAATTAA
>JBBUCK010000087.1:0-3059 GCA_038057845.1 Patescibacteria group bacterium | reverse complement strand
ATTTAAAAACCGCCTAAGGCGGTTTTTAAATTAATGAAATCATTACGAAACATCAGTAAGTTCAACAGTAAACGCTGTACCCTTCCACTTCCCTCCCGAAGCCGCAGAAATAGTCCCTCCGTGAGATTCAATAATATTTTTAGAGAGAGCAAGACCAATGCCTTTACCTGTCGCATTGACTTTCTGCGCTTCCGCATTCCGGTCAAAATAACGTTTGAAAAGATTTGGTACTTCTTCCGGAGAAATTCCCATACCGGTATCGGCAATTTTAAGACGGAAAATTTTTGTATTATCAATCGGGTGAATCACAACCTCCCCGGTAATTTCAATGCCGCCTTCCTTGGTGTATTTCACGGCATTATCGATAAGATTATACAGCGCCGCCTTCATAGCTTTGTAATCAATGGATACTTTCGCCAAGGAAGCCTCTTTGGTAAAAGACACTTTGCATTTAAGACCTTTCTTTTCAATTTCTGATATTATCTCCTCCTTGATTTCAGAAACTAGCAAGAGAAGATTAATCGGCTGACGATTAAGCCCCATGCTACCCATCTTAAATTGAGAAACATCAAGAAATTCATTTATAAGACTGACCATGCGCAATACACCGCCGGTAGCTTTTTCAAGATAGACCCTGACAGTGTCAGAAAATGTCCCCTCTTCAAGGGCAAGTTCAAGAAATCCCTTCACGACCGTAAGCGGAGTGCGCAAATGATGTTGAGTAGTCAGTAGGAAATTGTCTTTTGTTTCATTTAGTCTTTCAAGTTCAATACGAGCTTGTTTTTCAATTTCGTACGCTTTCTTTATTTCTTTCGTCTGTTCATCTACCTTCTGCTGAAGGTTGTTATTAAGGTCAAACAGCTCCCGATTCGCGACATCAAGTTTTCGCGTCGTATTTTCAAGAACTTCCTTTTGCGTTTCAATCGTAAGGACGCTCCTAATAGCCAATAAACCGAAGAGCACTGTTGAACTAAAGATACCGATATCAAGATAGAAATTTCCACCTTCGAGAAGAAAGAAGCGTCCGAACATAAGCATCCATACTGTAATGATAAAAAGTTCGGCTGTAATAACTCTGATGTTGAAAAGTTTGAATTTCGTAATCGAATAGAAAAGACCGAAAATGTAGAGAGGAATAAGTAACCCCCCTAAAGGTGGCACAAGAATACCATACCAATTGAGCCAGTAAGGTACTCCACCAAAGGAAGCGATGAACAAAGACAGATTGAAATATTTTATTTGCTGACGTGAGTCTTCAGAAATATTGGGTGTCGATAGTGTCTTGGAAAGAAGAAAATAGCTGACGATAAAAGACCCAATGAAGTAAACGGGAAAAAAATTAAAAAATAATCCTTTTCCAGGCCAAATCGCTCCCCACGCTAGTGCATAATTCTCTTCATTAATCAAAAATCCAGTATTCCAAACAATGTCAGATGTGATTAGAAGAATGAAAAAAGAACAAAGTGCTTGGCCAACACGATGCCAAATAATGGGTAGGCGCCCTGTTACAGATTGAATTGCGTGTATTGCAAAATCAAATCCACAAAATCCAATAATTACAGTGAACAGTACTGACCATTTGTTAAGGAGTAAGGATGTATCCGGATTCTCTGTAATTTGGGCAAGTAAATGGGTAAGTGCCCAACCAACATCAGCGAGAGCTAGATGCGCAAGTGACCGAGCAACTGCATTTGTTTTGTAGGCAGTAAAGAGTAAGAAAAGTGCAGCCACTCCACCAGTGACAACGTTGAAAAGAATGCTTAGGTTGTAGATAAAATGCAGGTCTATATTCGCCATTATATTAATATTATACACATCTTTTAGGATAGACGACTTAACACGTTTGTTGAAAAGACAGAATCGAGGGTTGATTCAAGAAGTAAAACTCATTATAATCAACCTATTAAGAGAATCCTCATGGTAGACAATAAATACAAAATTTTCTTTGTGGAAGATGAACCTGGAATCGCCGACCTGTATTGTATGTCGTTTAGTAAAAATGGTTTTCTTATTGAAAACTTCGCGAATGGCACAGATGCAAAGAAAAAATTGCAAGAATATAGAAAAGATGTAAGTGCTCGACCTGATGTTATTATTTTAGATATTCTCCTCCCTGATGTTTCTGGCATGGAGCTTTTAAGAGAAGTGAGAAGTTTTAGGGATTTTGACTCTATACCGGTTATTATGCTGACCAACTACGGAACTGATGAAATTAAAAAGGAAATCAAAAAAACACAAGGAGTTCGACATATTTTGAAGATTGATACCAGCCCGAGACTTTTCATAAAGCAGGTAAAGGAGGCACTTGGCATCAAAACTGACCCTGAAGAAACAAAAAATGTTTCTCCCGTAGTGCAATAAAGGTTTAGGCTTAAATTAAGCCTATAGAAAGCCAAAATTAGACCACATAAAGGGGTTGCTTTGTCTTCTTTTCTGTGCTATTATTAACCTCGTAGAGGAACAGTTAGAAATAAGACCGCCCGCGACAAGCACTGTGGTTTTACTCCTGATTGTCCCCAACATAGGTCACATTAACCATTTTAAGATAGCCCACTTATATGGATTACTTTTTTATACTTTATTTTCTTATTGGGGTACTTGAGGATTTCCTCATTACACTCAACTGGAGATATGTCGCCAAAGAACAAGCGCTGCCAGCTGCCTTCTTTTCCTTTCTCTCAACTATTGTGAGTATGGCGATTGTCTACCACATCCTCACACTTCTTGATGCTAGAAGAGGCGCTCTTGCCATAACTATTTACGCGCTTGGAATCGCGGCCGGAACATTCCTCGCGATGAAATTTAACCCCAATTTTAAGTTAATATTTCAAACAAAAAGACGTACTAAAAAAGCTATTACACCGACATCGTCTACGGAACTGAAGGCAGCGAATCTTCTTACAGAAAAAAAGGGTGAATTCTATGCCTCATAAAGGGCGCTCGTAATCTCCTTTTTTAGAATACATATATTCGTCTGCTGACGAATTACTCTGCTCCTTACAGGAGCTGTACACCTTTTGGATAATTCAGAAATTATCTCGAAAGGTCTTGCGAAAGCT
>JBBUCK010000086.1:0-1606 GCA_038057845.1 Patescibacteria group bacterium | reverse complement strand
GGACGATCTTGTCTTTAATGGCATTCAGGTTTGATCCAGAGGTGGTCGAATGCCACCGCGCGAGTCCATGCACTTCAACCTCTGGATGTTCTTTGACCAGATATTCGGCGAGGTAGGAGCCACCACTGCCATTGATACCGGAAATTAAACAAATACTTTTGGGCATCGTTCATTCTCCATTTTCCTGAAAGGATGATTTTTTCTTGAATTGACTTTAACGTGTATCTCTCGAATCGTTAAATCCCCCCACTTCTTAACACGAGCTATAAGCCGTTTTTTCTTTTGTCTGGCCAGGACAGCTTTACGGTTTTTGATATAACAGCTCATGCTCCATTCCCGTATCTTATCTTTATTCTTTGCCCGCCATTCCCGATGTTTTCTTTTCATGTACTGCGGATGATCCTTGCGCCATTGTTTTTGTTTTTCTTGTATTCTTGCCCGGACAGCCGGATTATTCCGGTATTCAGCATTACGGACTGCCCTGTCTTCCTTGTGACAAACAACACATTTGCTTGAAAGATAATATGTTCCATTCTTGACCCATCGATACTTTGGGTAATCCGTTGTGCCACAGGTTGAACAGGGACGCCAGATTAGCATTTAAAACCATGTCCTAACCAACCAACTTTTTGTCTTAGGTCTGGCCATTTATCAAGAATAATTTTAATAATAAAATCTGTATCTTTGCCAATTCCTTCATCATAAGAGATACTGATATTATCAAGAATATTAAGAGCCTGTTCTTCGCTGATCTCTATAATCAATTTATCCATTTTATACCCAGTGCTGTTTGTTGAACGATTGCGATTTCAAAAGGAAAGTTTCATCATGGGTGTATGGTTCGTGTATGTCCCTGCGCCTTGATAAAACTTTCTTCCCGTTGCCCCAAGAACCCTCAAGGATGGCTCGGTCGTGATTATACCCCGTAGCAAAAGGACGGACAAGACCATGCCGGCGCATGTGGTCTAAAGTAATATTATTTTCTTTGTCACCCCATATTTCTACTTTCCCGTTTTCTTCCATTACAAAACGCATAACAATATCATTTTCTCCTTGCCCACAAATATAACGACGATCAAACCCTCCCATATCCTCAAGCAACTGACGACTCATAAAGAACATGGGGGCCATAATCGGAGAATCTGGTTGATGCCAAAAAAATCTATGCGCTTTCATGTCACAAAATTGCATGTTTTCAATGGTTTGGATAGAGAGCATTGTCCTTATATCATTCAAACTTTTCCAATAATTATATGCCTTGCCAATACAATCAGATGAATATTCAGCGTCATCAGCGGTGATGTGGATCGCATCGCCAACGCAAGCACGCCGGGCTGCATCATAGCACTGCTCTGGTTTTATTGGGGCAGTGTGGATATATTTAAAAAATGGGTATTCTTCTGTGAATGGCTTTATTTCTTCTGGTGTGTTATGCCCGGCGAAAACAACCTCAAACGGGATGCTTGTAGAACGCAATGATTCAAGAAAAATTTTATAAAATGGAACACGAACGGCTGAAGCAAAAATTGAAACCTTTATATCTTGCATATCGTTTTTATCCTTTCCACGTCTTTGTCCATCTGGTTATGATACCATTCCCGGTAAG
>JBBUCK010000085.1:0-1355 GCA_038057845.1 Patescibacteria group bacterium | reverse complement strand
TTAAAATTATCACCCGCCAAACTTTATTACTGAACGTCACATAAATGGCTAACAGAACTTCTGAAATATAAACTATCTGCTAGTTACTGTAAAGGTGTCGGTGATAAAGTTAGGCGGGTAAGAAAATTAGGTCGCTTCGCTCTGTAATTTTCTAAAATGGAATATCGTCTGGATTAATTTCTTCTTGAGGATAATCTATACCGCCTGTTTCTCCGCCATCCTTTGGTTCTTGTTTAGAGGCTTCAGGAGCACTACTGCTTCCACCTTCCCTGCGAGGTCCAAATTGTATACGGTCTGCCACTACTTCTGTTCGATAACGTTTCGTGCCATCAGGACCATCCCAACTTCGAGTCTGCATTCTTCCTTCAACAAGTGCACTACTTCCTTTTTTAAGATATTGAGCAACTGTTTCTGCTTGTCTGCCAAAAACTACAATATTGTGATAATCGGTACTTTCCTGCTTCTGGCCTTCTTTGTCCTTCCACACACGATTGGTAGCCAAAGAGAAGGATGTTACCTTAATCCCTGAAGGAAGTGCCTTCATTTCAGGGTCTCGGGTCAGATTGCCTATAATAATTGCTTTGTTAAGATACATTTGCTTTTTTACTACCCGCCTGCCACCTGCCCGCTTCGCTTTGCGAAGCAAGGCGGGCGGGTCGCTCAATGCACGGTGTGTGGTTATATAAATGATACCTGTAAACTATACCACTTAAAATTTATAATTACTACTTTAATCGCTCTGGCATTGGCGGGCAGGTACGTTTCTTATTTTCCCTTGTCTACCTCGTTCGCGACAGGTCGCCCCAAGGTTGGCCGTAACCACTCCCGCAACGGGAAGGCGGTCTAACGGGGTCTATATCTTTAATGATACCTCCCCAACAAGTTTGTCGATACTTTTATCAAGTTCCTCTTCCGAAATTTCCTGCTTAGGAATGTCTTTTTTTGCCTCCCCATCCCCCTTTTTAACAAAAGCTGGTCGAATCGTTGCAAGGGTGTTTTCGGCAACTGTTTTTACAAGAACAGAACGGATAATATTTTTATTGTTATCGAGGGCTTCTTTCACAGAAGCAAGTTCTGCTTGAGATAATTCAAATTTCATCCAACCAAAATATGCGTGGGTAAAATGTTCCCGCTTTCCAGCAGTTGCTCGAGAGATGCTATAGGCAAGCACTTTCATTTTTGGAAAATCTTCAGAAACAAACACACCGCCTTTCCCTTCAATTGAAGATTTAATTAGAGCAACAACCTCCGGAAGTTTTTCTTCAGGTAACATTGAGATGAGATGGTATCCAATCTCATATATTCTTGTACCTTCACTAATTTCTGTTTTTTCTTTTTTCATTAAAAGCAGTCTC
>JBBUCK010000084.1:0-19496 GCA_038057845.1 Patescibacteria group bacterium | reverse complement strand
GCGGCTCGCTCGGCAGTGGTTGGACGCCCGAGACCGGTTATACGACCGTGCAAGACTACGGAGCCGGCAGCATGTTCAGCGCGACTGAGCACAAGCTCGCCGAGGATACGACGCCTAGCGGCTCGTGGACGGCCGCCCTGTGCGCGGGTATCGCGGTCGAGATCAAGCGCGGGCACACTCTCAACGTATATGCCGCCGGTCTCTATGAGAGGGTCTGATGGCGCTCGAAAAGCTCGAAGGCGAAATCCGGTTCACCGCCGCGCAGACGGTGGATATCGTCGAGCAGGCGGGCCCCACAGCCACGGTGACCGTCGCCGCCGGGAGTACATACTTCCTGACATCGAACGCGGCGCTGCTGGCGGCCGTTGCGACGGCGTTGAATGATAACGCCACCCTGGCTGGCACCTACACGCTGACGCTCGATGATGATGCCGACGCGGCGACCGGCAAGGTGACGATCAGTGCCACGGGCGTGGGCTCGAGCTTCTCAGTCACGTGGAACACCACAGCCCTCCGCGATGCGCTCGGGTGGACGGGCAGCCTGACCGGCGCGACGACCTATCAAGCCTCGCAGCACGCCCGCTATCTCTGGTTACCCAACTGCGGGCGGTCGAACCCCATGGCCCCAAATCCGGCCTCTCAGTCCCAGGACATGGGCATGGAGGAATCGGACTACACGATCACGGTCGCCCCCACGGGCGCGAGCAAAAGGATCGGCTACAACCGCCGGCTGGTCGAGAATCTCGAGTGGGCCTGGCTGAAGGCGAACAAGGTCAAGATCGAGCACGAGACGATCACAAACGAGTCGCTCCAGCGATTTTGGCGCGACACCATCGTGGTGGGGCGCGCAGTGCGTTACCACCCGGACCGTTCCGTTGACTCGATCGCATTCGAGTGGGGGGCGCGCGAGGGCCACTTCAAGCCCACCCCCAACGTCTCCACATGGGTGGGCCCCGCGAGCACGTGGACATATCGCATGCCGGTGGTCGGTCAGCCCGGTAGCGCGTCATGGTTGGTGCTCGTCAGCGGCACGTCGTCAGTCACCGAGGCCGACGATACGCTGGTGGCGACGGGCACAGTGGCGACGAGCGTCATCACGGGGACGCTGTCGGTGACCGAGGCCGACGATACGCTGGTGGCGACCGGCTTCCTGCTACCGGCTATCGCCTGTTGGCTCAAATCCGACGTTGGTATCACTCTCGTTGGCACCAAGGTGTCACAGTGGGATGATCAGAGCGGTAATGGCGAGCACGTCACGCAAGGCACGGATGCCAATCGACCGGAGAAGGTCGATTCTGTCATCGACGGTTATCCCGTCGTGCGGTTCTTGTCTGGTGGCACGCCTCGTGTGCTCGCGTGGACGACTGGACCGACTGGGGCTCAGTTCACGGCCGTGGTCGTGTGGAAGCAAGTCGCGGCAACGGGCGCCTATCAGCTAGCGGTGTTCGGGGATTCCCTCGACAGCCATCTGGGCTACAACGACAACCAACCCACGGCGGAGGCGTTAGGTGCTCTGCATTGGGGTGTGGAGTCCACGGTGGGCAATGTGTATGCGGCCATGTGGTCGAACGCGACGGCCATCCCGCGCAAATATATCGTCGTCAATGCAGGTTCCGAGCTCGACGCCGCCGGGACGGGCGTTGCTCCTGTGGCGACGTCTCTGGGATACGCAGCGACTAATTACGCGCTAGAATCCGACATCGCCGAGGTGCGTATCTACCTGTCGCGTTTGACTTCGGCGCAATGGACGAATCTCTACGCCGAACTGAAATCACGCTACGCATCGTTGCCGTAAGGAGCATGACACGGCGATTCAGCTGTCTGTGGCCGTGCGTAACGCTCGGCTGGATGCGATCGAGACCGCCGTGGGGACGTCGGCCGCGTTGAAGATCCGTAAGTGAGAGGAGCGCATCTATGGCACTGCAATACTCGGTAGCCGTCCGCAACGCCAAGCTCGATGCTTTCGAGACCGTCACCGGCACGGCAGCCGTGCTGAAGATCCGCACGGGCACGGCGCCTGCGAATTGCGCTGCGGCGGATACGGGCACGGTGCTCGCCACGCTCACGCTGCCTTCTGATTGGTTGGCCAACGCGAGCGGCGGCACCAAGGCCAAGAGCGGGACGTGGCAGGACACCTCGGCCGATGCGACGGGCACGGCGGCGCATTTCCGCATCTATGCGAGCGACGGCACGACGTGCCATCAACAGGGCACCGTCACCGCGACGGCAGGCGGTGGCGACATGACGCTCGATGACGTGACGATCGACAGCGGACAGCAGGTCACGATCAGCGGATACACGTTGACCGCGGGCAACGCCTGACGGGAGAATGCCATGGCGTCCCACGATAACGGAGCGATCCGCAAGGGAGGGCTACGCACCATCCCTGAGCCGCGCGGGGCATGGTCGCAGATCAGGAAGCTCGCGGGGCGGCTGTCGCTCCTCCATGTGCTATTGGGTGTCGTTGCCGGCGCCGCGCTGGCCGGGTGGAGCGTCGCCCGGTGGGAGAGCGGTCGCGCAAGCCGTGACGATCTGATGCCGCTCGTCGAGGTGTCACGCGATCACGAGGGACGACTCATCCGTCTGGAAACTGATCTCGGGTGGATCAAGCAAACGCTGTACGAGATGGCGCGCCGGGCGGGACTGTCCCCGACCCCGCCGCCGCCATAGAGGAGCACATCATGGGCGACCTGCTCGAATCGAAGAAGTTCCGCGCCGCGCTGGCCGCGATCGGCGTGGCCCTACTGTGCATGCTGCTGAAGCGCGTCGGCGTGGCCGTGAGCGAAGAGCAGATGTATACGCTCCTCGCGCCGCTCCTAGTCTACATCGGGGCGCAGGGCGTGGCCGATCTGGGCAAGGCGAAGGCGCTGCCGCCCAAGGAGTAGTGCCGTGCTCTACTCACTCTTGGGCAGCGCGGGTGCCGGCCTCGTGGCCGGCTTCATGCTCGCCCGTCTCTACTTCCGCTCGAGGGCGAGCGCTGCTGATGCAGAGTGGCGCCTCGCCCTCGAGCGAGGGGCCTCGCTGAGGGCCGAGCGCGATAGGTTCGAGGGGCTGCTCCGCAGCGCGGAGACCTATCGCCACGAGCTACACCGCCGCTATCAGGCGGTGCTCGCCGACTATCGGCGCGGTGTGGAGGAAGCGCGTGAAGAGCTGCTTCGTAACCCGGATACTGACGAGGTGCGCGATCGTCTTGGCCGTCTTGGCCGGGTCGTGCCGATCGTGCCCGACCCCAAGGCCCGTGGTGGTGGAGCGTGAGACAGCGTGCCTGACCCGGCCGCCGCCCGCGCTCGTCCCATGGGGTTTCGTTACCGAGGGCTGTCCGGACAATCTGATATGCCTCGACGCCCCGAACGGGGCCGCGCTCGTCGTGAATCTCGAGCGGATGGCCGAATGGATCGCCGAGGGCTGGCTCTTGTGTGGCGAGCTTGCCCCCGGTGCGCCGACGCCATAGGGATGAGGCGCGTGACCAGCGGATTAACGCTCGGCTCCTGCTCGGGCTGCGGCCGTACCTGGGCGGCGGGCCATGCGTCCATGCCGGCCTATGCCTGTTCGACCGCGCTTGGTCCGCGTCCCAGTGCGGTTCGTGGCTCGTCGGCCATCGTGCGGGCGGCCGCGTCACAACGACCGGGCGCGGGCTCCCCTAATCTCAATCCCGCACAGCCACGCCTGCGCCACGCAGGCAGACGCCGCTAGACATATCACATGACCCCAGCCCAGGAGACACGGCCACCGCCGTAGACAGGACACCACATGCAGGCCATCGGTGTGCGTTCGCTTCGTGCCCTCGCCCTCCTCTCACTGCTGGCTTGCTCCGAAAGCTGCCTACCCCCCCCTACCGCGCGGGAGTTCTCCGACACCGCCGATGCACGATGGCGACTCTACGCCTCGACGGTGCGGATCATGATCCAGTGCGCCGACGGCTCCGGCGGATGGGGCTCGGGCGTCGCGGTCTCGCCGCGTCACGTCCTCACAGCGCGCCACGTCATTGACGCCTGCGAGGGCGAGCCGTGGGTGATCACCGCCTCGCTCTACGATCGCAAGGCGTCCGCGGAGATGGTGGTCGAGCGCATCTCCGACACCACCGACGCCGCGCGCCTGGTGGTGGTCGGGCTCGAGGAACCATTTCGCTACTGGGCTGACGCCGCCGCTACCGACGCCCGCGCTGGGGATCTGGTCTGCGCGTCTGCGTTTGACCCGGATTTTTTCATCTTCCAGTGCGGGTACGTTACGGGCGCCTACGACTCGATTGTCTTCCTCGGGTTCCGCATCGTCGGAGGCAACTCGGGCGGACCCATCTTCCGCAATGGGCAGCTCGTCGCACTCGTCGTCGCCCGCTCGATCAACCCCGCCCGGCAACACATCGGCATGGCCGTACCGCTCTCCGCGTGGCGCGATCTCTTGCCGCCCCCGGAGGCCTCCCTGTGACCGCGCGCAAGGCGGGCCCGCTCGCGCGCCATTATCTGAAGATCCTCCGTGATGAGATCCGCGAGCGCATCGGCGATCTGAAGTTCTATCGCGAGTTAGCTGTCCAGTGGGCGCACTGGACCAAGAAGGTAGGGCAACCGAAGGCGTCCCGGTCTTACGTGACCATCGGCGAGAAGCTCGGCGATCAGATCCTCGTGCTCGAGGCGCGCATGCTCGGCATCGAGCGGCTCATGGACGACGAGGACACAGATGCGGGGTGGTGCTGATGGCGCGCATCCGGTGGGACGACTATCGCGAGGCTGCGCTCACCGCTATCCGCGCGTCCCGCACGCCGAGGGAGGCGCTCTCGAAGATATCGGCACTCATTGGCCACCCGGTCACCGGCGACGGACTCAGCTCGGCCTATCGCCGCTGGTCTATGAGGGACAAGTTACCTTCACTTGCGCAACTCTGTAGCGCCGACGCGCCGGGCACGGCCGAGGAGCCCGAGGAGCCCGAGGCGCCGCGCTGCGACGTCCCGCGCGAGTCCCGCCCGCCGGACCCCGCCCCCCCCGAATCCCTGTACGTCCGCAACGGCGCCGCGCCCGCGTCCGTGTTCTCTGACGGAGACAATCACTACGGACAGCATGATCCAATCGTCGAAGCGGCCAAGCTCGCATGGTTGCGCGACGTGCGCCCAGCAGTCCACGTCAACGTGGGCGACCAATACGACGCCTTCGGCCTGAGCCGCTACGAGAAGCCCGCTATCCGTTCGCTGTCACACGAGAGCACGCTCGTGGCCGAACTCCGTAGCGCCGAGGGCTACTGGCGCGCGGTATCCGAGATCTGCGGGGAGTCTCATCTCATCCTCGGCAACCATGAGCGCAGGATGGAGGCGCTTGTCAACGCCAATCCCGCATTGTTCGGCCTGCTCGACTGGGCCCGGCTCGCAGGACTGCCGGCGACCGTGCGCGTGCATCCCTATGGATCGCGGGTGCGAATTGGCGCCCTCACGTGGGAGCACGGCGACCGCATCGGGGGGCGCTTCGGGGTGCTGCACTCATCCCATTGGCTCCTCGCGAACAAGGGCCACCGTTCCACAATCTATGGTCACACCCACCGGATAGAATCCCGGCTCAAGACTGTTTATGACGAGAACCTCGCGCCGCATACCTATGGAGCCTGGGGCCAGGGGCACGGTTCCTCGGTGGCCGCCGCCTGGCAATGGTGCCCCGATCCAAACTGGCAGCACGGATTCGCCTACGTCGAGTCATTCACAGTGGCCGGAGCGCCGCGATTCACCGTTCACCAAGTCGCCGTCGTTGACGGCCGCTTCTCGTGGGGCGGCCGGGTCTACGACGGACGTCTCTGCATGTGAGGTGACCAATGCAACTGCAATCCGCGCCCCACGGATGCGGCCCGGCCGCGGTGGTCAACGCCCTCGAGGCGCTCGGGCGGCGCGCGACCCAGGCGGCGGTGGCGAAGCTGGCCGGCACGGGCGCAGACGGCACCGACGAGGCGGGCATGAAAAGGGCGCTGCGGCTCCTCGAGACGCGCCCGGAGGTGCTATCGACGCAGAGCCGGGCCGCCGCGTGGCACGTGCTCTGCGGAGCCCTCTTGATGGGCTATCCGCTGCTCCTGACGGTAGATCGCGAGACGCACTGGGTCGCCGCAGTCGGGATACTAGGGGGCAGCGTGTTGCTCGCCGACTCGGCGGATGGCGGGATTGTCCAGGCATTGGGCCGCCGCGCCCTGCTCGCGCGATGGGCATCGGGTGGCAAGCGCCCGTCGTATTACGCCATTGCAGTGCATCCGCAGGAGGAGTGACGTGATAGGACCATGCGATTGTGGAATCACCCCGCAAGATCGGCTGACCGCGGCCGGCGAGCGTGCGCTCGATACGGCGCGCTCGCTCTGGCAGTCCGTGATCACCGACCCGCATCACGGCGCGCCCCGCCCGGCGGCGGAGTACAGCCTGGCGCGGATCGACGAGATGATCCGCGGCGAGCAAGGTCTCGATTGGTCATGGCGCGGCCCCTATCGTGGCGACGGTGATTACCAGTGGTGCGGGGCGTTCGCCGCCTGGTGCTGGGGCGCGGCAGGGCTCGAGCATGCGCACCGACTCGCGTGGTGGTCGAGCACCTATCGACTGGATCGGTGGGCGAGCTACCAGCCGCTTGAGATCGGCCCCGGCGACCCTCGCAACCCGGCGCCGGCCACGGGCGAGCCGCGCCGGCTGTACCAGCGCTGCGACGGCCACTCCTCTCCGGCGACGCTGTTGTGGGTGCCGCGCGCCGGTGACGTGGCCGTGGTGGGCACGCGCGGCTACGGCACCCACATCACGATCGTGGAGGGCTGGGACGCGGGCAATCGGCTGGTCGTGACTCTGTCGGGTAATGGCTGGGGAGATCTGCCGGGCGGTCGGCGTGGGCAGGGCGTCGTGCGCCGCGCCTACCCGATCGGGACTGCGCGCCCCGACCAGACCAGTCACGTGCGGCGGATGCTCCGGCCGGCCATCACCGATTTGAGATCTTGATCTTGAGCCACGCGGCGAGTTTCCCGTCCCTCCGGCGGGTGAGCAGCGTCGAGCCGCGCCGCTTGAGCACGAGGCCCTCGCCGCCGCGCGCCATGACCTGATCGTAGTAGGTGCGGAAGCCGGTCGCGCGCTGGTCGACCATGTGCAGGTCGGCGCGCACTCTCGACGGGGTCGAGGCGTACAGGCGCCTGAGCGCCTCGCGGCGCATCTCGAGCGCGAGCCCGCGCAGGTCCTCGCCGTCCCGCTCCACCAGATCCCACAGGTGGAGCGCCCCATCGTCCATGGCCTCGCCGTGCAGCACACAGGCCACGCGCACGCCGAGATCCACGCCCGGCCACGCCCACGCCGGGTCGAGGTCGAGCCCTGCGCGGCTCACGACCTCGGCGATCACTCCTCCCCGCACCACCACCCGCGCCCAGCACCCGTCGTATTTTTCCTCGGCCACCCACTCCTCCGTCGCGTCCAGCGCGTCCAGCCTGTCGGGGCCGATGCAGTCGAGCGGGCCGCGGTAGCCCGCGATCGTTGCTCTGCGCTCGCTCACTCGTCCCCCTCGTGCCGCCCATCGGTCGCGCGTTGGAGCGCCGCGTCCGCGCGCTCCTCGGCTCGGGCTGCGCGCAGCGCCGATGATCGCAGGTAGGCCGAGCGGTCCATGCCCGCGCGGCGGGCGGCCACGTCGATCTCGGCCAGCTCGTCGGCGGTGAGCGACAGTCCGATGCGCACGGTCCCGGGGCGGGGCGCGGGGCTCATGGCCGCACGCTCCCCGGCTCGCGCCGCCGGATCCGCTGGACGAGCTCCGCGCCGCCGTCGTGGCCCGCGTCGAGGACATGCTCCATGATCCGCCGCTGCGAGGCCATCGAGTGCGACCGCGCGAAGAGGACCGCGAGCGCCTCCTCGATCGCCTCGGCATTCCCGGCGGCGGCGTCGCACCACGCATCGCGCAGGTGGGCGAGCGCGCGGGCCATGTGGGAGGTGAGGCCGGTCAGCGCCGCGCCCTCGCCGTCCTCGAGCCCGAGCCGGTCGTAGTCGCAGGCCGGCCGCTCGGCGCAGCGGTCGCAGGGGTCGCCGTCGGCGTCGAGCTCCGTCGCCGGGGCGGTCACGACCGCACGCTCCCCGGCTCGCGCCGCCGGCGCCGCGCTCGTTCGAGGTACGCCTCGGCCTCGGCGGCGGAGTCGGCTGCTGCCTCGGCGGCGCCGGCGGCCTCGGAGGCGGCGGTGGCGGCGTCGTCGTCGGCGTCGTTGGCGGCGGCGTCGTCGGCGGCGTCGTTGGCGGCGGCGTCGTCGGCGGCCGCGGCCTCGGCGGCGGCCTCGACCTCGGCGTCGGCGTCGGCCCATGCTGCGGCGACGGCGTACCGGATGCACTCGGGACAGAGACTAGCCGCGGCCCTGCCGGGCCCGTAGGAGCACACGTAGCAGATCCGGTCCATCGTCCCTGCCTCCCGCCCCCTCAGGGGCTGCTTGCCTCGTAGTCTATGCACGCGACATACCACGCGCATACGCCCCTAACCTCGCGGGATCACACGCACTGCCATCACCGCCCCCCGTCGGGAGTGTGGCGCGCGCGATACGCCGACTGTGGCGTTGCGGATTCGGCCAGCTATTCCGCGCTGTTACGCTGTCGCGACCGCGCCACACGTGTGAGCGGGCGCGGCAAGTTCCGCGTGCAGCCCGCCGGACCCTCCAACGGGACTACCGCACGGGGAGGGGCCTAAAAAAAACGCCAACCGTTTCCGATTAGCGTTTGGGCTCCCGAAGGAGTCCGCATCCCGTGGGGGGATAAGCGGATCCTGCCATCCCCGGCCGCCCCGGTCAAGTGTTGCGCGAGGGACCGCAACGGCTTGGGGAAGGGTGTGTCCATGCGCGTACAGCGCGTGAGAAGAGAGTAGGGGCAATACTCACCGTCGGCGAGTACGTTTTGCCGACGGTGAGCAACCCCGGAAGGTGACCTGCGTACGGTACGCTTAAGGGCCCTACATCCTGATACGGCCCGGGTCTAGACACCCGGCCCAGCCAGGCCTAGCCTTGCCCGGAGAGACAACGGTACCCGAGGCCCGAGTCTGCGGCTAGCGCGACTTTGCGGCCAGCGGAATGGACGGCGAAGACGAGGATCCGGACCGCACATCGCGGGCCTCGCTTGGGCTCAGGAGCGCGTCCGACACCTTCCACAACTGGGTCCGGACTGCCGTCATGTCCTCTCGGAGAACTCCGACGCTGGCCCGAACCTCGGCTAGCGCCTCGACCGTGCGATCCATCTTCGTCTCAATGCGCCCGAGCCGGTCGTCTATCGACGCCAGCGCGTCCAGTTTGCGCATGATCTCAGTCAGGGTTTCGTCAGCGGTCATTCCGTACTCCTGTGCGTGCCCCCCGGTGACTGAACCTTTGTACCACGATTCGGCGAGCCGTCACGGCGCGACCACCCCGACGGCCAGTGTGATCGCCTGCCCGACACGCAACATACTGCGATGCGACTCCGTGTTGTCGACGTCGAAGAAAAACCGGGAGGTCGGGCGCCAGACAGCGTCATTGTCTGGCTGTACCTGCACCTCGACCCGCAGGATCTCGTCGCTCACCCTGATCGAGATGATCGATCCTCGCAGCATCACGCTGGCACCGCCTCTCGGGCGGCGGCGATGAAGGCGGCGTTGTCGCGCTCGTTGTGCAGCGAGTCGGTGGTGATCATGCGCTCCTCCTCGCGTGCTCGCCCACCCGAGAGGAGATTGCCAGCCCGACCCCCTCCCGTGCCCTGATCTCGTCGAGCGCCTTACGCCGCAGACCGGCCAGCGGGGGCGGCTTCTCGCCGTCGGGCCAGGCGCTCGCGTCGGCGACATGCGCGGCGAGTGCTCGATCGATTGCCGCCTTGGTCGTCTCCATCGTGACCGCCGCGTCGGCGACCGCGCGCGGAAAGAGCGCCGCTAGGGCCTCGTGGGCGATCCGCCCGTCGAGCGTCTCCCTCCTCGTCTCGCGCTCGCCGAGCACCGTCCCGTCGCCCAGGTCTACGTCCTCGCCGTATGCACGCACCGCGCCGATCACAGCGTCTCGCACCTCGTCCAGCACCCGCTTCGCCGCCCGGTACCGCCGCCACGCCTCGGCGAGCTGATCGGGCCCGAGAGCTGTGATCTCGTCCCTGATCCCGGCCGGCTGCGTGGCCATGCGTCGGACGAGCGCAGTCTGCGCCGGGCACGCCAGCCGTGCCGGGCAGTAGGTGCAGTGCGGCCCGGTCGTGACTGCGAGCGCCTTGCCGGCGGCGAGGTCCTCGCGCGCCGACTCGACGGCATCGGCCATGCGCCGCAGCTCCCCGGCCGCGACGTCCAGATCGAGGATATCCAGCTCGCCCCGGTCGTACCAGGGAGACCCGTCCTCGCGTAGGTAGATCAGCATGACGTGCGCGTGCTGGGTGCCGTAGATCCCCCGCGCCGCCAAGGCTCCGGCGCGTAGTTGCCAATTGCGCGGCGCTGCTGTCTGCCGCCGCCGCCCGGTTTTCCAATCGCCGACCACCGAGGCGGAGCCGTCGGCGCTGAGCGCGAACAGGTCGAGCGTCATCGGCACCTCGCGTGGGCCGACGCCGCTATAGTCCCGCCCTCCCCCGCGATGCAACTCGCGCCCCACGCCGAGATCCACATCGTAGGCGCACGCGACCTCGTGCGCCCATCCGGCCGGGTCTACCTGGGGCAACGCGCCGATCTCGATCAGGGCGGCAGCCTCGCGCCACTCCTGCGGCACGTTCGCCAACGCCGCCTCTCGTCCGATGCTCCCAACCGTACTCAGGTATGCGTGGAGAGCGGTCCCTCGCTCGGCAGGGGCGGACGTGCTTGGCACCCGGGGCAGGATCGCGCTCGGCGAACACTCGATCGCCCTCTCGATTTGGGATCCGCTAGGTAGCACGCCCGGCCTCCTGCGCGACCCGCTGCTCCTCGCGTCGGTACGCGGCGGCGTAGCGCCTGCGGAGCCAGTGCTCCCTCCTCTCGCCGGCGTATTG
This sequence comes from Patescibacteria group bacterium, assembly GCA_038057845.1. Taxonomy (GTDB): domain Bacteria; phylum Patescibacteriota; class Minisyncoccia; order Phycocordibacterales; family JAGLPS01; genus JBBUCK01. The sequence continues at coordinate 8,584 of JBBUCK010000084.1, read as the reverse complement.
CTTCACGTCGGCTGCGAGCGCCGCGACATCCCCCAGCCCGCGCGCCTCGTCGAGTTTGATCGCCACCTCGATCTCATCGGGCGGGTGATCACCGGACTCGGGATCCGGCGGCGAGAACGCGGCCGACTCCTGGGGCGAGAGGATCCGCGGCGCGGTCTGCGTGACAAGCCCGGTGGCGTCGGTCGTCTGCGTCGGCGGGCCGCCGTTGCGCGGCGGCACGCGCGTTGCGCTCTCCGCTGCGTGTCCGTCGTCATCATCCGGTGCCACGCCGACGAGCGCCGCCAGTCCATACCGGCGCGCGTAGGTGATAGCCGACCCCGCTGCCTGCGGGCCGGCGTCCCGCGCCGCAACGCTGAGTTCGCCGGAGATCCACTCGCCGGAGGAGTGCGCGAGCAGAGTGGTCACCGTGACCCGGGTTCCCTCGGCGGAGGGACTCTGCACGACGGCGATCCCGTGGCGCGCGAGCGGAGCCCTGCATGCATCCCACACAGATGCCAGGTCGGCATAGCGGGAGCCGAAATGAGGGTTTTTCTTGTCCTTGGCCGCCGCCTCGATCTCGCCCTGAGCCTTGGCGAGCGCGGCGGCGAGTTCCTTGATGCTCTCCGACGTCCTCATCGCAAACCCCCTTTCGCTACGTTGCTCAGCCTGCATCGGTGCCGCCCGATCGGCGCCATCGGTGCGCGGGCCTTGCGCGCCAGCACCGTCAGGCACGCCAGACACACCACATGCCAGCCGGCGCCCGACAGTTCGCCGCGCGACACGACATAGGCACATGCGATCGGCTGGCGCTTAGCGCTCATCGCGGCGCCTCGACCAGCCACGCGATCGCATCCCGCCGCGTGCCCAGCCGAGCACTGCTGCTCAGGAGCGCCGCCAGGGGTAGGAGCGCGTACTCCAGCGGGGTGTACGCCCGCCGCCGGCCGCCCGCGTATCGCACCAGGACGTGAGTCACTGGACCACCTCGTCCGGAGCGCCCCGTCCCTCGGCGAGCAGATCCTCCTCATACGGCTCGCCGCTGATGGCCACGCTGATCGCGACGTACGTGGCATGGACGTGCATGCAGAGATACCCCCCGGATGCGACCGCCACGGCGCCCATGAGCGCCAGGTGGTGGGCGACCTCCGGGTGCGGCGCATCGAGCTCGGCGCTCAGGTAGCGATAGCCCTGCTGCCTCGCGCGGTCATGCTGCGCGCCGTAGTATTGATCACTGATCACGCTCCCAGGGATCTCGGCGTAGAGGCGCTTGATCCGCTGATACTGCTTACGGTCCACCATGGTCAGTCCTCCCTGTCCAGGTCCATCTCGTGAGCTGGCGCCTCGCTGCACATCTCGCCGCCCGCCGGCTTGCCGTGCGGGCTAGAGAGGAGGCGCCGTGGCATTGCAGCAATGTATCTGGCCTAGGCCAGTTGTCAAGAGATTTGACGAGCGTGCCGCAAAATCCACTTGACGTGCGGCCTAGGCCAGATATAGTCGGACGCGTGACCGAGGCTGCTGTGAGACTGGCGCGATGGCGCGCACGACTGGGCATCTCGCAGACGAGGGCGGCGGGAATTCTCAACGTCGATCAGGCCCGTTACTCCCAATTTGAGCGCGGGCGGCGCAAGCCGGGCCGCGTGGCCGCAGTTCGCATCGAGCGCGGCACCGGCGGTGACGTCAGGGTCGGTGACTGGGATCTCGCCGCCACCGGCGAGCCCATCGCCGAGCGCGACGCCTCCTAGGAGGATCTGTGCGAGCAGGGGGACAGGGAATCGTGCAGCCGGACGGCCTTCCCGCCCTACAATATACGCGAGTCGCGGCAGGTCACCCCGCGTCGCCGGCCTCATCTCCCGGCGACCTCCTCTGCTACGCGGCGCCCGGCCGCGCGGTGACCACCGGGCATTTGTTCAGAGCCGCAGCACACGACCGCCGGGCGAGGGTTCTTCGCGAATCCCAGGCCCCCCTCCTGAGTGACCGCTCGGCGGTCGTGTGGTGCGGCTCGCTCGCTGATCTGCGGGGTCTCCTGCACCCCGGGTGTGCTGGCAATGGTGCTCGGCCGCCCGGTCTCTTCTTCTGGCCAGCGAATAGCGGCATGGCGGCGCATCCGGGGGCTCACGATCCGCGAGCTTGCCGATGCTGCCGGGCTCTACTACTCCAGCCTGTCGCGGATGGAGAAGGGGCACCAGGAGCCCCGAACAGCGGAGACCGAACAGATCGCAGCGGCGCTCGGACTCACGATGGCGCAGTTCTATGGCAACGCCGCCGAGCGCGACGCCTCGTAGGAGGACCCGTGCGAGCAGGGGGACAGGTCGAGCCGTGTCGGGAGAGCGAGCGCTCAGGGCTCGGGTGGCCGGCGGAGGCCGAGCAGATCCGCCGAGAGATCGCCGAGGCGCGGCGGGCGCTCGACGTGCTCGAGGCGTCCATGGGCGGCGACAACATGATCCCTTTCGCGAGTAGGAGGTAGCGTGACGGCACTGGCGACACACGACGCGGCGGCCCTGTTTCCGCTCATGGAGCGCGCGCGCCTCGAGGAGCTGGCGGCCGACATCAGGGCGCACGGTCTACACCAGCCGATCGTGCTCCACGAGGGCATGGTACTGGACGGCCGCAACCGGCTCGCGGCGTGCGAGATCGCGGGCGTTGAGCCGCGGCTCACCACATTCGGCGGGGGCGACCCCTACGAGTACGTCGCTTCCGTCAACCTGCACCGCCGCCACCTCACCGAGTCCCAGCGCGCCCTGATCGGCGCCCGGATCAAGGAGCACTACGAGGCGGAGGCCGCGCAACGAAGACGCGACCATGCCGGCACAAGCCCCGGTAATCCTGCGAGAAAAACACTTCGGGCAAATTTGCCCGAAGTGAAGGACCGAGGCCGGGCGCGCGACCATGCCGCGGCAGTGGTCAGGGTCAGCCCCCGCTCCGTGGAGCATGCCGCGACCGTGCTCAAGAGCGGTACGCCAGAGGAGATCAGGGCAGTGGAGGCCGGCGAGGTCGCCGTGTCGGCGATGGCAGCGCAGGTGCGCGCACGCGATACGCGCCCGAACGGGAGAAAGAAACGGCGCAGAGGACCCCGCATCGAAGAGCGCTCCGTGACCTGCCCGCATTGCGGGGAGGTATTCGGGCTCGCGCAGGAGAGGCAATCATGAATCCATCGAAGAAAACGCACACGACAACCGACACGATCGAGCTGACGCCTGCGAAGATCAAGACCTGGAAGAAACCACCGTTCCAGCGCGCTCTGCGGGTCAACGCGAAGGTGCGAGCGCTCGCCGAACAACTCAGGGCGGATGGTGGTGTGGTTCCGGGCGTCATCCATCTCGGCGTCTGCAACGGGGTGGTCTATCTGCTCGACGGGCAGCATCGCCTGGAGGCGTTCGGGCTGGCGGAGTTGCCACTCGGATACGCCGATGTGAGAACGCGGAAATTCGCCACGATCGGCGAAATGGGACGTGAGTTCGTCGAACTGAATTCCCGCCTCGTCCAACTGCGACCCGACGACATCGTCCAGGGTCTGGAGCCGAGCCATCCCGCTCTTAGGCTGATCCGCGAGAAATGTCCGTTTGTCGGCTACGGGCACGTCGGGCGGGGCAAGAGCTCCGCCATCCTGTCGATGGCGATGACGTTGAAGTGCTGGCACGGGTCCTCCTCGGAGACTCCCGCCCCGGGCGGCCACGGCAGCGCTCTGGATTTGGCAGAGGAGCTCACGAGCGAAGAGGCCAGCTACCTGTGTAGCTTTCTGGCCCTGGTGTTCCGCGCGTGGGGCCGCGATGCGAGCCGGATGTGGGGTGCACTGAACCTGACGCTCTGTGCATGGCTCTACCGTCGCATTGTCAACAGCGCGTACTCGACCAGGACAACGACGGTCGCCCCCGAGTTGTTCGCCAAGGGCGTGGCGTCGCTGGCGGCAGACGGACCGTACGGCGACTGGCTCGTCGGGCGCACCCTGCGAGAGAGAGACCGCAGCCCAGCCTACGCTCGGATGAAGGTCATTCTCGCCAAGCGCTTCCTGCTCGAGACCGGCACGAAGCACCTGCTCCCAATGCCGCCGTGGGCGCATGCATGAGCGTCACAGGCCGCACTCTCACGCGTGGTGAGATCCATGCGCTTGCGTTCCTCGCACTCGTCGTCGCCCTCGCCGCGTCGGCGGCGCTCGCCGGCGGGCTGATGTGGCTGCTCCGGCGGTGGTCATGACCATCGGCCCTGACTGGCAGCTCCTCGCCGACCTCCGCGCCCGCGACACGTCGCGCGGCGACGGCAGCGGCACGACCCTGCTCACCGTGCCGATCAGGATCGTGTCCGAGCCCAACGCGCGCGGGTGCTGGCAGCGCAAGGCTGCGCGAGTCAAGGCGCAGCGGCACGCGGTCGCGTGGGCGTGGACCGCGGCACAGTGGCCGCGCGGGACGCAGCCGCGCGCGGTGCGCATTGTGAGGCTCGCATCGCGCACGCTCGACGACGACAACCTGTCGGGCGGCTGCAAGGCGATCCGCGACTCGATCGCCCTCCTCTGCGGATTCAACGACCGCGACCCGACAGTGACCTGGACCTACGCGCAGGAGCACGCGACGGTGCCGGCGTGCCGGATCGAGGTGACGTGGTGACGACGACCCAGAGGATCAGATGACCGCCGACTGGCTCGCCGAGCTCCAGCGCGAGGAGGCGTAGCGATGATCGTCTGCGCCCACTGTCGCAAGCGCGCGACGCACCTGGCCTATGCTCGGGGCGGCTACGCTGATGGCCCTCGGCCACTGTGCTTTGGCTGCTACGCCCACGACGCCTATTTTCTGGCGCGCTTCGCCGCGCAGCCGATCCCGTGGGTGAAGCAGCCGAGGTGGGTCGAGGAGTGGAGGATGCTGTGACCGCCTACGCCAAACACCAGCCCGAGGGATGATGGGGATGGGTGCGCCATGATCCTCGAAGAAGGAGCGCCGGCGGGCGCGGAGGGCGACGTGAACCTGGAACTGTTTCCGTGCTCCGGCGGCATGGCCGAGGGCTTCCGGCGCGCTGGCATCGCCTTCGACCTGACGATCGATGTCGATTCCGCCGCGTGCGACTCCTACGAGACCAACATGGGCTCCCGCCCCGTGCGGATGGACGTCCACGACCTCGTACGCCTCGCGCGCCTCGGCGCGTTCCAGCCGCGGCTGCGGCTGCTCATCGCCGACCCGCCCTGCACGCCCTGGAGTCGCGCGGGCAAGCGTCGGGGCACCGCCGACGAGCGCGACTGTCTGACGGCCGTCGTCGAACTGATCGAGCTGCTGCGCCCGGTCGCATGGCTCGTCGCCAACGTGCCCGGCCTCGACGACTCCGGGCCGTGGGCGACGGTCGTGCAGCCACTCCTCGGCGGGATGGCCACGCGAGCCGGGTACTGTGTCGACTTCGCGCGGTTGGACGCGGCCGACTACGGACAGGTGATACCATGCCCACTTCACGATGCCGACCCGCTCACAACCGATGCCGCCGTTGCGGCGAGCGTCTCACGTGCCGCAATCGCACTGGCCTGTGTCGTGGAGCGTGCTACGACGCCTACCGTCGAGCAACCAACCTACCGTGCTCTGACTGTGGTGGGCCACTTGGCCAGAGCAATACGAGCGGCATGTGCCGTCGGTGCAACGCCAGAAGAGCGTCTGCGGTCTCTCCGGCAACTGGCGCTCGAGGAGCGGCGAACCCGATGTGGCGAGGGGGACGGCGGGTGGATGAGCGAGGGTATGTCCGCGTGCGGGGACTTCGGGGACAGCGATACGGCCGCGAGCATCGGAGCGTGGTTGAGGTGCTCATGGGACGCCCTCTCGCGCCGAGAGAGGTGGTCCACCATGTCGATGGCGACCCAGGCAACAACGATCCGGCGAATCTGGAGGTGTATCGCAGCAACGGCTATCACAGGGCCGCGCACCGGCACGGCACCAAGATCGGCCGGGTGTGGCCTCTGTCTTGACGACGGGGTGCCGCAGCGGCGCGTGAGGCCATTCTGGTTCGGGCATCCGGTCGGCGCGCCCTGTCTACGCTGGCCGGAGCCGACGCACTGCGATCCGGCGCTCCTCACATCGCTGCCGCTGCCGGGGTTCACCCCGCCGCGGCCATGGGTGACATGCCGCGAGGCGCTGGCGCATCTCCCGCTGGAGGAGTTGGGGCGACCGGTGAGGCTGCGTTGGCGTGATGGGACCGAGGGCGACAACCACTGCCCGAGCCGCCCGCGCCGCACCCTGACGTGCAACACACACTCGGATGGGGCGCTCTTGACGCTGGACGAAGATCCACGATCTCCCCGCCCTCCTTCCACCAAAGGCCCTCAGTGGTCGCGCATCGGCGATCCGGATGCACCGGCTCCGACCGTCCTCACGGATACCGCCCGCGCGACGGGCAGCAGTCCCAGGATGTCCGTGTCTCTGCTGGATCGCACGCGCTCCCGGCAGAAGGGCGATGAGATCGGTAGCTCGCCCGACGTGCCCGCCCGCGTCGTAGGCGTGGACTCGCGGACGGACGGACGGGTGCTGGTGGTCAACGGCGGGCACCCTGTCGCAGAGTGCGACGGCGTCGCACCTACTCTGCGCAGCGATGGCGGCCGCGCGGGTCGGCGTGAGAGCGTGCTCACGCGAAACCCGAAGCACGCCACGTCCGCCTCGCCCGCCGCGGACGCGACGATCGGCGCCAAGGATCGCGGCCCGCAGTCTGGGCAGGCCATCGAGTGGCCATGGGATCGCCCTGCTACCACCGTGCAGAGCGACGAGCGCATCGCCGCGCCTGGACATCACGAGTGGTGGTCGATCATGAGCGATGCGAACGCGGTGGTGCTGTCGGAGCGCGCGGCGGCGATCCTCCAGGGATTCCCCGATCCGGGTCAACCCGGAGGATGGCGCTTCGTCGCCGCGACCAAGCGGGTGCGCTGGTCGCAAATCGGCATGGCCATGCCTCCGCCCTTGGCCGAGGCGGTGGCGCGCTCGATCGCCGAGCGGGTCCGATCAACGGACAAGGAGGACAGACGCTGAGGCCCTCGACAGGCGGATCGGCGGCGATCACTGGGGCGCCGGGACCGAGCGCAGGACGTTCGGAGACGCCCACTGGCACGAGCCGCTCCAGCGAGAAGCTGCTCCTGGCACTGCCTCCCCGCTGGACTCAGGACGCGGCGCAGGCGCTTGCAGACGACGCGCGGGTGACGTGGTGGACCTGTGATTAGCCGCGAATACCGCCGCGGTCTGACATGGGAGCAGGCGGGCGAACTCAGCGCCGAGGGGTGGACGCTAGTCGGAGTCACCACCCATCCGGAGGGAGACGTCGCGATCACGGTGTATCGGGATCTAGATGGCGATATCAGAGATGAGGAGGGCGCCGAATGAGCGAATGCGAGCTGCGGAAAGAGGGCGTCGGTCCGCTGTCGCACGGGAGGCGGCCGTGAATCCACGCTCCAATCCCATCGCTGGGCGCACGCCAACCAAGCGCCAGCGGGACACGCCGAGACGATCGGGGCGGGCGCGGGATCCTGAATGGCTGGCACATGTGGCGGCGCTGCCGTGCTGTCTCCGGGATCGACCCGCGGTGTTCCTGTCCGACGACGGCCGGTGCTCCGGCCGCATCGAGGTCAATCACGTTGGCCCGCGCCCGCTCGGCCGGAAATGCTCCGACCGTGAGACGGCGCCGATGTGCCGGAGGCACCATCGGGACTGGACGGACCACGAGGGCTATTTCGCCCACCGCGCGAGGGAATGGCGGCGCCAGTTCGCCGCATGGTCGATTGCGTGGACCACTGAGCAGATCCCGGAGCGCGATGCGCGAGCTAACAGCACGCCGGCGTGAGGTGATGGGAGTGATCTCGGCGCACTCGGCCCCGGGGGGGCGCTGATGGCCGGCCGTATCCGCACGATCAAGCCAGAATTGCTCGAGGACTCGCGCACGGCGGCTCTTGACGGCGACGCATTCCGCATGTTTGTCGGCATGATCCTACTAGCCGACGATCACGGCCACCTGCGAGCCGCGCCCGATCTGCTAAAGGCTCAAATTTTCTGGGCTTGCCCACCCTCGCGAGACCCTCGCGAGACCCTCGCGAGACTCTCGCGAGCCGGATTAGTGCGGCTCTACCGGGTGCGCGAGCAGGAATACGCCCACCTGGCGGGGTGGGACAAGCATCAGCGGGTCGATCATCCGTCGAAACCGCGCATGCCTGGCCCGGCGGACGCGGAAGCCGTTGAAATGACATACGGCAACGACCTGTCTCGCGAGACTCTCGGGAACCCTCGCGAGACCCTCGCGAGACTTTCGGGAACCCTCGCGACTGACCTCCGACCTCCGACCTCCGATCTCCGACCACCGACCTCCGAGCTGTTATGTGCGGCAGGAGCCGCACGAGAGAGCGATGCCCAGGTGGCGCACGATGTAATCCGCTACCTGAACGCCAGGGCGGGAACCAGGTTCCGTGCGAGCGACTCGCACGTGCGCTTCATCGCGGAGCGGCGCGCGGACGGCTACGGAGTGGACGACTTCCGGCGCGTCGTGGATGACAGGGTGTCTGAGTGGGGGAACGACGAGAAGATGTTCAAGTTCTTGCGGCCCAAGACGCTGTTTAACAAGACGAATTTTGATTCCTACGTGGACGAGGCGGCGTCGGCGGCGCGCCGAC
>JBBUCK010000083.1:0-1966 GCA_038057845.1 Patescibacteria group bacterium | reverse complement strand
TTTGATATTTCAATTTTTATTCATCCGATTGAAACATCAACTATCTTAAGGCAGTTTCAGAAAAAAGTTGCAGAAGTTCAAAGTCAGATTCACGAGAGGGAAGAAAAGGGACTTGTGAGAGACCCTAAACTAGATACTGCATATCAAGACCTTGAAAACCTCCGCGACAGATTGCAACAAGCGCAAGAGAAGCTGTTTGACTTAGGCCTTTATATTTCTATTTATGGAGAAACTGTAGATGAATTAAACAAAGCGGAATCGCAAATACGTTCGATTCTTGAATCAAGGCTTGTCTACGTTAAGCCGGCCCTGTTCCAACAAGAACAAGGCTACAAGAGTGTTCTGCCGATTGGCACTGATTTGTTAGCAGTTCATTCTAAGTTTAACTCTTCCCCAATTTCAAGCCTTTTTCCATTTATTTCATTCGACCTTACTTCTGATAAGGGAATTCTGTATGGAATTAATAGACACAATTCAAGTCTTGTTCTTTTTGACCGTTTTTCTCTAGAAAATTACAACTCAATTACTTTTGCTAAAGCTGGAGCTGGTAAGTCTTACGCAACTAAGCTAGAAATTCTTCGTTCACTCATGTTTGATACATCTGTTATTGTTATTGACCCGGAAAGAGAGTATGAATACCTTGCTCAAGCAACAGGAGGACGATATTTTAAGATTTCACTCACTTCAGAACATCACATTAATCCATTTGACCTTCCTTTGCCGCAAGAAGGAGAAGCTTCTGCCAATATCCTACGTTCAAACATTATTAACCTTGTTGGTCTTTTCAGAATCATGCTTGGAGGACTTACTCCGGAAGAAGACGCGATTATTGATAGAGCAATTACCGAAACATACGCCCTAAAAGACATTACAGCTGATTCAGATTTTACTGCTGTTGAACCGCCTCTGCTTTCTGATTTTGAAATGGTTTTGACTGGTATGGAAGGGGGAGAATCCCTTGCTAACCGCTTGAGTAAGTACACAAAAGGAACATGGTCTGGGTTTATCAATCGTCCAACAAATATAGATATCAATAAGCGTTTCGTTGTTTTTTCCGTGCGAGATATGGAAGACGAGTTAAAACCTGTTGCAATTTACATCATCACTCACTTTATTTGGAACGCTATTCGCAAGGAACTCAAAAAACGGCTTCTTGTTGTTGACGAGGCGTGGTGGATGATGAGGTCGGAAGATACGGCGTCTTTCCTCCTTAGTCTTGTCAAACGAGGAAGAAAATATTATCTCGGCGTAGCGACAATTACTCAAGATGTGGACGACTTTCTTTCATCCCCGTACGGCCTTCCTATCGTCACAAACTCTTCAATTCAACTTCTCCTTAAGCAATCTCCCGTGGCTGTGGAAAAACTACAAAAAATCTTTAATCTCACAGATGAAGAAAAATACCTTTTACTTGAATCCGATGTTGGGGAGGGAATATTCTTTGCTGGCCTCAAGCATGTGGCTATTAAAATCATTGCTTCTTACACGGAAGACCAAATAATCACTTCTGATCCTTCACAAATTCTTGCCATCGAAAAAGCAAAAAAAGACCTTAATATGAGAGCTTAAATGGATCAAAGTCAAAAGAAAATAGGGGTAGGGCCTTTTATAATCGCCGGAATCGTCGATGGTTTGCAGTTTCTTGTTAACTTCCTTATTTTCATTCCTTTTATTGGAATCATCATTGCGGCATTAATTTCTTTTGCGATTACACTGGGAACATTTTTAATTTTCGGAATCTTTTTTGGATATTGGTTTCCTGTCACGTTTTTTGGAGAAATGATTCCAATTATTAATGGGTTGCCTTTCTGGACAGCTCGTGTGTTATATCAAGCTACGAAAGAACGTGTACCTACGGTGACCAATTTAGGTGTAAAAAAGTGACCCCTCACCATTTTTTGTCCACAAAAAGTGGTGAGGGGTGAAAAGCTTACAGTATGTTGTGATACAATAAATGGAGTTTATG
>JBBUCK010000082.1:8704-9990 GCA_038057845.1 Patescibacteria group bacterium | reverse complement strand
TAGCTTTTAGAGCATTAACTTTTAGCTTTCAGAAAAATACAGTGTATAATAAAGTAGCTTTTAGCTCTTTCCTTCCTAAAAGCTAATCACTAAAAGCTGTTTTTATCATGAACTTTCTTAAAAGAAAATCTTCTCATGAACCGATTGTTATTTTTGATATAGGCTCTGCTTCTGTCGGAGGAGCAATTGTTCTTTTTTCAGAATCAACAAATCTTCCTCAGATTATTTACACTAAAAGAGTTTCTTTTCCAATCACTGAAAGACCGCAGTCGGATAGGATACTTGCCTCTACCGCAAACGCTCTTAAAGAGGTTGTAGCAGCTCTTGAAAAAGAGGGTTTTTCTGCTCTTCATAACTTACACGTTAAAAATAAGGCTATTCGTAACGTTTTCTGCATTCTTGCTTCACCGTGGTATGTTTCCCAAACAAAAACAATCAATATCAAAGAAAAAAACCCAATTACCTTAACGGAGCAATTTATTGAAAATATTCTTACAAAAGAAGAAAAAAACTTTGAGGAATCTATTGCCCATTCTTCTTATACAGAAACATTTGATAAAAATGTCGTTCTCGCTGAACAAAAAATTATTCGTATAAAACTCAGTGGTTATGAAACAGGTAATCCATACGGGAAAAAATCTTCGGACATAGAATTATCGCTTTTCTCCAGTCTCGTTTCTAAAAAAATCAGTGATAAGTTAAACGAGGTGATAGGGCATTCTTTTAGTAGAGAGAAAATAAAATTACACAGTTTTTGTCTAACTTCTTTTAGCACCCTTTCCGACCTTTTTCCTGAAGCAAAAGATTTTCTTATCATGGATATAACAGGTGAAGTGACCGACATTTCTTTTGTTAGAAATGGGGCCCTTATTCAAAGCGTTTCCTTTCCTTCCGGAAGAAATTTTCTGATTCGAAAAATGATAAAAAAAATGAATAGTAACACTGAAGTCGCGCTTTCTTCTCTCTCGCTTTATTCAACGGGAAAAGCGGAACCAGCCGTTGCCGTCAAAATTGAAAGTGTGGTGAAAGAAGTTCAAGAAGAATGGCTTGTTTATCTCAATGACGTTTTACGCGATCTTAAGGCAGAATGCGGAATTTTACCGCGAAAAATCTTTCTTACAATCGATAATGATATTCTTTCTATATTTATCAGATTTATTAAACAAAGCGGCAATAATTTCGAGCCAATCGTACTTGATGAAAAACAATTAGCTCACGTAGTTTCAGTTGCAAAAAACATAATTCCCGACCCATTTATTACAATTGAAGCAATTTTTCTCAATAAA
>JBBUCK010000082.1:7310-8604 GCA_038057845.1 Patescibacteria group bacterium | reverse complement strand
AATATTGTTCAAGATGTCCTGCCCCCAGAAAAACGATCAATTCGTAACATTCCCTTACCTGACTACCGTAAACGCGTGCCAAAGGAAATTAAAGAAATAAAACAGCCAAAAAAAGAAGAACCTACTCCTCGAAAAAATGAAGAGGAAAAAGAACCAAGAAAAACTATGTCTCTCGCAGTTTGGGTTCTTGCTGCCATTTCAGTTGCTGTACTTCTATTTGCGGTTGCTTCACTTCTTGTAAGCGCGACAATCAAAATTACTCCTCATATGCAAAAAACTTCTTTTGATGGGGAAGCGATATTTACCGCTGCTCGAAACATTACTACTCCTAAGGTTGTTCAGTACGAGATGATTACTATAAGTAAAGAGGGGGGTAAGGAAGTGTCTGCGACAGAAGAAAAAAATGTTGAAGTGAAGGCTTCAGGGCAAATTGTTATATATAACAATTACAGTACGCAAAGCCAGAGATTAGTTAAAAATACACGATTTGAAACTCCGAGTGGTCTTATCTATCGAATTGAAGAGTCGGTCACTGTGGGAGGTAAAACAACAAAAGATGGTAAATCTGTGCCGGGGAGCGTAGAAGCTCTCGTATATGCCGATGAACCTGGAGAAAAATACAACATTGCGCCAACCGATTTTACAGTTCCGGGATTCAAAGACACACCACAATATGATAATTTTTATGCCCGTTCAAAAACTCCATTAACTGGGGGGTTTAAAGGCAGAATGAAACAAGTGGCAGAAGATGTACTTGCTCAAGTTAAAACAGAAATTCAAGCAAGTCTAAAATTAGAACTTCTCAAAGAGGCGGGGGTCCAGATTCCAGAAAATTATATTCTCTATGAAGGTGCTGCTATATACGCATTTGAGGACCTTCCACAAGGAAATGTAAGTGCTTCGGGGGCAGAAATACGTCAAAAGGGAACTATTTACGCAGTGGTTTTTGACCGCAATCTCTTGGTCCGTTATCTTGGGTCAATTACGGCACCGGGGCTTGGGACAAATATCGAATTTCTTAATTTGGAAAATCTGTCTTTTTCTTTCAAAGATACCTTTGACCCACAAAAAATGGCTCAATTGAGGTTTAATTTAAAGGGTACGGGTCTTTTTGTCAGTCTATTTGATGGAGAATTGTTGAAGCAAGACCTTCTCGGTAAGCCTCGTAGTGAAGCTAGAGGAATTTTCGAAACCTACAATTCCATCGCTGAAGCTAAAGTTATTGTCATGCCATTTTGGCGCGATACCCTGCCCGAAGATGCTAAAAAAATCAAAATTGAACGTGTACTCGAAA
>JBBUCK010000082.1:0-7210 GCA_038057845.1 Patescibacteria group bacterium | reverse complement strand
GAGGTAATGTAAGGAAAACGATGGGTACTGGAAGACGTAAACTTGAAAAGACATAGAAATTGAATTATGGGAAAAAAACGTATTGTTAAAAAAGGTGAAAGTGGTACAGAAGAGGGGGTAAAAAAAGCCCCTGTTTCTTCGGGCCCAAAAAGAACAGTTACTTCCGTTATTTTAAATGTGGAAGCAAGTTACAATAATACAAAAGTAGTGGTAACCGACACACGCGGACAAGTGCTCTGTTGGTCATCAAGTGGCAGTCTTGGATTTAGCGGAGCAAAAAAAGGAACTCCTTTTGCTGCAGCAAAAGTCGGTGAACTTCTGGGAGATAAGGCAAGTGCTATGGGAGTACAGGATGTGTCTGTGGTTGTTCGAGGAGTAGGGTCTGGCCGAGAATCAGCTGTTCGAGGCTTTATTTCAAAAGGTTTTAATTTGCTATCAATCAAAGATGAGACGCCTGTGCCATTTAATGGCCCACGTCCAGCTAAACCAAGACGAGTTTAGTACTTTAAGGAACGAAGTGACTATAAAGTACTTAACCCGCCTCAATTTTTAAACTATGACCCACACCACCACACAAACAAATAACAATACAGATACAACCCTAACGGCGGTACAAAAACTGTACGGTCAAAAATTGTGGCGGGTCATGATTATTTCTAACTCACTCTTGCCTCTACGGGCAAATCGCTCATAAGAAAAATCTATGAAAATCGGACCTAAATATAAAATTGCAAGACGACTAAAAGCACCTGTGTTTGAAAAGACGCAGACGCAGAAATATGTCTTATCCGAAGCTCGTAAAGGTAAGTCTGAAAAGAGGGGCAAAAGAGGCGGAGTAAGCGATTATGGCCGCCAATTGATTGAAAAACAGAAGGCTCGTTACACCTATCTTCTTACAGAACGCCAATTTTCAAATTATGTTGCAGCTGCTATGAAGCGAAAAGGGATTAAGAATGCCGATGCTTTGTTTGAAAATTTGGAACGCCGTTTAGATAATGCAGTTTTCAAACTAGGAATTGCGGGGAGTCGTCCTATGGCTCGTCAACTTGTTTCCCACGGCCATATCTTTGTTAACGGCAAAAGAGTTACCCGTCCTTCATATCAAATGGAATTGAAAGATAAGATTAAGATTAGAGAATTAAGCGCAGGGAAAGGAATGTTTGTAAATCTTGACGAACGACTCAAAAACCTTACTTCTCCCTCTTGGATCAAGTTTGATGTAACAAAGAAAGAGGCTGAGGTTGTGGGAATGCCAATGCGTGAAGGTTCCGATATGCTTTTCGACCTCAACTCCGTTCTCGAGTTCTACAGTAGATAACCGTTCTTGCCGAGTTTCCAAATTTAATGTACAATTTATCAGTTAATTTTTAGCGCAACAGACTTATTATGCCCGACTATAATATTGTTTTGCCATCTAAGCCAAAGATAATTTCCGAGGAGGAATTCAAAGGCGTCTATGAAATAGATGGTCTTTACCCAGGCTATGGCCACACGCTTGGAAACTCACTCCGTCGCATCATCCTTTCCTCACTTCCGGGAGCGGCAGTTACTTCAGTTAAAATTGCTGGAGTAAGTCATGAATTTTCAGTTATTGAGGGTGTTAAAGAAGATGTTATTACTATTCTTCTTAACCTTAAGAAAGTGAGAATTAAGATGATTACAGACGAGCCTCAAACCCTTACCATTAAAATGAAGGGTATCAAAGAAATAACTGCGGGGGATATTGAAAAAGGTGGGCAAGTTGAAATTTTAAATCCAGAACAGGTTATCGCATCCCTCACAACCGCTTCCACTTCCTTCGACGCAGAAATCGTTGTTGAAAGAGGTCTTGGGTATGTGTCAAAGGAAGCTCTGCAAAGGGGAAAGGTTGATATCGGTATCGTGGCGCTTGATGCAATTTTTACGCCTATTCGTCGAGTTAATTATGAAGTTGAAAACATGCGTGTTGGTGAACGCACAGATTTTAACCGCTTGAGAGTTTTCATTGAAACAGACGGCACAATAAGTCCAAAAGAGGCGCTTGAAAAGTCGATTGAAATTATGATTAATCAACTTAAGGCTATTGTCGGCTTTAAGGAAGAGGAATTGGTTGAAGTGGAACATTCAGAAAAAGAAGCTGACAAGGAGGAAAAGAAGAAATCAAAAGAAGCTGACCCTGAAATTCTAAAAACCAGAATTGAAACTCTTCCACTTTCTTTGAGAACAGTGAATGCCCTTTTGAATGGAAACGTTCGAACAGTTGGCGGTCTTGTTCGTAAGAAAGAAGATGATATTTTAAACATCGAAGGTATTGGAGCAAAGGGAATTGAGGAAATCAGAAAAGCTCTTACTGAGATTAATCTTTCGCTCAAAGATTAACGTTGACCACGAGGGAAAAACAGGTAGTATCAAACCTTTGTATCCATGAGACATCACAATGCCAATAAAAAAATGAGTTTGGAAGAGGGACCGCGAAAAGCGCTTGTCCGTTCTCTTCTCCGTTCGTTGGTACTCAAACAAAAGATGAAGACAACGCTAAGTAAGGCGAAAGTCATTCGGCCTTTTGTTGAGAGATTAGTGACGCATGGTAAAAAAGGAACAGTGGCTGCACGACGCCTCGTTATTAAGGAGGTTGGAAATGATGGTATGCAGAAAATTTTCACCGATATCGCTCCTAAATATGCGAAACGAAGTGGCGGATACACTCGTATTACCAAACTTGGCAGACGAATGTCCGATGGGGCAGCGATGGCATATATTGAATTTGTTTAATACATACTATGAAGCACACGATTGATGCAACAAACAGAAAAGTAGGACGACTAGCGACAGAAATCGCTGTTTTGCTCATGGGTAAGAATACAGCGAGCTTCGCGAAAAATGAAGTTGCTGATATCGAGGTTTTTGTTGTGAATGCTTCAAAAATGGCAATTACTCATAAGAAAAAAGAAGAGGACGTTCATGCCCGCTACTCTGGTTATCCAGGAGGTCTTCGTATGGAGCCGATGAAATATATAATCGAAAAGAAAGGATACAGAGAGGTATTAAAAGAGGCTGTATACGGCATGCTTCCAATAAATAAATTACGGACAAAACGAATTAAGCTTTTAACTATCACCGAATAATGGAAACAACAAAAGTCACAAAAGGATATTACGAGGCTGTAGGAAGACGAAAAACGTCAGTTGCACGCGTTCGTCTTTCTTCTGCTTCAAAGATGTCATTTCTTGTTAATGACAAAGATATCGCAACCTATTTCCCAACACAGGAATTGCAGTTGATTATTAAAGACCCTTTTGTTAAAGGGAAAACTGAAGAAAAATACAAAGTGACTGTAAAAGTAGCAGGTGGGGGAATCCATTCTCAAGCTGAAGCAGTTCGACACGGTATTGCGAGAGTGTTGACCGAGATTGACCCCTTAATGCGTAAAGATTTGAAAAAAGCCGACCTCTTGAAACGTGACCCACGAATGAAGGAACGACGTAAGTTCGGTCTAAGAAAAGCCCGTAAGTCTAAGCAGTGGTCTAAGCGTTAGTCTTTCCTCGATTTCTCTCTGTATGTTAATAAGTTAGCCTCTAGGTGTATTTTTGTATGGAAGAAGAAATTAAAAAAGAAGAACAAGAAGAAATCCTCGAGGATGTTGTATTTGAAGAAGAAGAACAAAATCCTCGTGATTTAATCAAAAAACTTAAAGAAAAAATTAAGACTTCCGACACTGAAAAGCAGAAGTATTTAGAAAATTGGCAACGTGATAAGGCTGATTTCGTAAATGCTCGTAAAGATGATGAGCGACGCAATACTGAAGTAATAAAATTTGCAAAAGAAAGCCTTGTTGATGAAATCATCCCCGTTCTCGATAGCTTTGAGCTCGCCTTTAGAAGTCCTTCATGGAATTCTGTCGCTCCGGAATGGCGAACAGGTGTAGAATATATTCACTCTCAATTAAAAACAGTTCTTCTCAATAATGGTCTGACTGAAATAGACCCTCTTGGGGTAGCGTTTAATCCCCATGAGCATCAGGCAATCGGAACAGTTGAAAGTGAGGATGAGGAAGACGATGGAAAAGTTCTTGAAGTTCTACAAAAAGGATATAAACTAAACGGAAAGGTGATACGGACTGCAAATGTCAAAATTGGGGAAAGAAAATCGGTCGCATAATATTTTATACATTAATTTTTTAAATATCTATGTCAAAAGTTATAGGAATCGACCTCGGTACCACATATTCTGCCGTTGCGGTTATTGAAGCAGGTAGCCCAAAAATTATCGAAAATGCAGAAGGAGCACGTACAACCCCTTCAATTGTCGCTATGTCTAAAACAGGGGAACGGCTTGTGGGAAATCTTGCTAAACGTCAGGCAGTAACGAATCCTCAAAACACAATTTTTGGCATAAAACGCTTCATAGGACATATTTTTGATGAGGCCGGAGCACAAAAAGATAAAGCCGCTGTTTCTTATGAGGTAAGTAAAGGCCCCGATGGAGGTGTGCTTGTCAAAATGGGTGACAAACAATACAGACCAGAAGAAATTTCAGCAATGATTCTTCAGAAACTCAAAACAGATGCTGAAGCACGTCTTGGCGAAAAAATTACTGAAGCTGTAATTACAGTTCCCGCATATTTCAATGACAGCCAACGAAAAGCAACAAAAGACGCCGGACAAATTGCTGGACTTGATGTAAAACGAATCATCAATGAGCCAACAGCTGCCGCACTTGCCTATGGATTTGATAAAAAGAAAAATGAAAAAATCGTAGTTTTCGACTTTGGCGGTGGAACATTTGATATTTCAATCCTAGAGGTTGGCGATGATGTTGTTGAAGTGAAAGCAACGGACGGCGACAGTCATCTTGGTGGCCGCGATATAGATCAGAGAATCGTTAAGTGGTTGGCAGAAGATTTCAAAAACGAAACAGGAATTGACCTAAGAAAAGACCCCCTAGCTCTCCAGCGTCTTGATGAAGGTGCAGAGAAAGCTAAAGTTGAGCTTTCTTCAGCGGTGGAAACAGAAATTAACCTTCCGTTCATCACTTCTGATGCTTCTGGTCCAAAGCACTTGGTAAAGAAAGTAAGTCGCGCGAAGCTCGAAGAACTTACACAAGAGTTCATTGACCGCGCAATTACTATCACTAAACGCGCGATGGAAGCATCCCCTTTCAAGATAAATGAGATAAACGAAATCGTTCTTGTTGGTGGCCAGACACGTATGCCAAAGATGATTGACGCTGTTAAAGAGTTCTTTGGTAAGGAACCGAATCGTTCTATCAATCCAGATGAAGTTGTAGCAATCGGTGCCGCTATTCAGGCTGGCATCCTTCAAGGAGAAGTTCGAGACATCCTCCTTCTCGATGTTATTCCACTTTCTCTTGGTATTGAAACGATGGGAAGCGTTGCAACAAAGATTATCGAGAAAAATACAACCATTCCTTCTTCTCGTTCTCAAGTTTTTTCAACAGCAGCTGACAATCAAACATCTGTTGAAATTCACATTGTTCAAGGCGAACGACCAATGGCGGGGGATAACAAAAGTCTCGGGCGTTTTATCCTCGATGGTATTCCACCAGCTCCTCGCGGCGTTCCACAAGTTGAAGTTTCTCTTGATATTGATGCAAACGGAATCTTGAGTGTGAAAGCCAAAGACAAATTGTCTGGTAAAGAACAGTCAATCCGTATTGAAGCAAGTTCAGGTCTCTCCAAAGAAGAGATTGAACGTATGCGACAGGAAGCCGAAGCTCACAGTGCAGACGATACCAAAAAGAAAGAAGTTGCTGAAACTCGTAATCTTGCTGACCAAATAATTTATACTGCGGAAAAATCTTTGAACGACTACAAAGACAAAGTTTCTGTTGCGCTTAAAGATAGTGTTACAGAAAAAATTAACACTCTTAAGAAAGAGAAAGATGGCACTGATTTGGAAGTAATAAAAACTGCAACATCTGCTCTTTCTGCTGAACTTCAAAAAATTGGTGAGGAAATGGCAAAAACTCAAAAAGCTCCTGAAGCGGGAGCTACAGAAGAACCGAAAAAAGATGAAAATGTTCGTGACGCTGACTTCGAAGATAAAAAGGACGAAACAGGTGAGACAGGTGCAAAATAGAAAAAAATCGGTAAGATAGAATTATATGGCCAAAAACTATTACGACATCCTTGGGGTTGCCAAAGGGGCCAATAAAGAAGAGCTGAAAAGCGCCTTCCGTAAACTTGCCCATAAGTACCATCCTGACAAAAAAGGTGGTGATGAGGCCAAATTTAAAGAAATAAGCGAGGCCTACAGTGTCCTCTCTGACGAGAAAAAACGTGCCCAGTATGATTCCTATGGAAAGGTCTTCAACGACGCCCAAGGGGCAGGTGGAGCTGGTTTCGGACAGGGATTTGAAGGCTTTGACTTCTCAAATTTTAACAATGGCTTCAATTTCGAAGATGTCGACCTCGGAGACATTTTCGGAGACATCTTTGGTAACGCTCGTCCTCGACAGAAACGTGGACGCGATATCTCAATTGACTTGGAACTTTCCTTTGAAGAAAGTGTCTTTGGTATTGAAAGAAAAGTACTTTTAAATAAAGTTTCATTTTGTGATGTATGTAAAGGAAGTGGCGCCGAAAAAGATTCTGAAACATTTACATGTACGAGATGTAATGGCAAAGGAAAAATAAATGATGTCCGTCATTCAATACTCGGGTCATTTACTACAGTCAAGGAATGTGACGCTTGTTTTGGTAAAGGAAAAGTGCCAAAGAAGAAATGTGCAACGTGTAAAGGTGTTGGTGTACTGGACAGACAAGAGGAAATTCGTATCCGTGTTCCAGCAGGAATTGATAATGGGGAAGTGATTCGCCTTTCTCAAACAGGTGAGGCAATTCCGGGCGGTATTGCAGGCGACTTATATATAAAAATTCACGTCAAAAAACATCTGCTCTTTAGAAAAGAGGGACATAATCTTGTGATGGACCTTAGTATCCGTCTTTCAGGAGCTCTCTTGGGAGACAAATACACAGTCCGCACTCTTGATGGAGATATTGTTGTTAAAATTCCCGAAGGAGTTACGTTTGGAGAAATTCTCCGTGTTAAAGGAAAAGGTGTGCCTCATGAAGACGGTAAAAGTCGTGGTGACCTCCTTATAAAAATTTCAATTGAACTTCCAAAGAAAGTTTCCAAAAAAGCTCGAGAAATGGTAGAAAAATTAAGAGAAGAAGGAATTTAAAGGGGTTAAATTAGAATTAAAGTAAATT
>JBBUCK010000081.1:0-1731 GCA_038057845.1 Patescibacteria group bacterium | reverse complement strand
CGCGATACCCTGCCCGAAGATGCTAAAAAAATCAAAATTGAACGTGTACTCGAAAAGACTCCCTAGCTAAGAAGTGCGTAGTGGGTAGTGAGTAGAGAGAATATTCCCTTTCTACAGACTACTGACTACAAACTAGAAACTAGAAACGGGGTTGACGAAATACTCTCGTTTCTGTTACTATGACTCACATTACTTTAACGTAATGCAGCCCTCAAAAGGAAAAAACTCGGAACTTGAAATGGTGACAGGTATTGTTACAGAAGCATTACCAAACACACAGTTCCGTGTAGAGGTGCAGGGAAAGGAAAAAGTTATCCTTGCATACTTGGCCGGTAAAATGCGATTGAATAAAATTCGCGTTTTGATTGGTGATAAAGTCGAGATGATACTCGATCAGTATGGCGAGAGGGGGCGTATTACCCGAAGATTATAAAATGCAGGTTAAATCCTCAATCAAAGCACGAGCAGCTGGTGATAAAATCGTCCGAAGACGCGGACGCCTGTATCGTATTAATAAGCTAAAGCCCCGCAACAAAGCTCGACAAGGCTAACTTGCGTTATTCTGTGGCCTAGTGTAACGTTTCACCATGCGTATTTTAGGTATTACCATTCCAGACAATAAAAGACTTGAAATTGGACTCACTGCGCTTTACGGCATTGGGCGGTCTCGCGCGCACGTCATTCTTGATGAAGCGAAAGTTGAGTATGGTAAAAAGTCAAAAGACTTGAATGTTGAAGAGGAAAATGCAATCAGAAAAGCGGTTGAAAAATACCAACTCGAAGGCGACCTCAAGCGTGAAGTTGGAGGAAATATTAAACGACTAAAAGATATTATTGCGTACAGAGGCATCCGACACTTAAAGGGTTTGCCATCACGAGGTCAGAATACCAGAACTAATTCCAGAACGAGACGAGGTAATGTAAGGAAAACGATGGGTACTGGAAGACGTAAACTTGAAAAGACATAAAAATAGTCGGTAATCTGTAGTGGGTAGTGAGTAAAAAATTTCTTCTTACCTTCTACAGACTACATACTACTCACTACAAACTAATTTTAAAAATGGGAAAGAAACGTATTGTTAAAAAAGGTGAAAGTGGTACAGAAGAGGGGGTAAAGAAAGCCCCTGTTTCTTCGGGCCCAAAAAGAACAGTTACTTCCGTTATTTTAAATGTGGAAGCAAGTTACAATAATACAAAAGTAGTGGTAACCGACACACGCGGACAAGTGCTCTGTTGGTCATCAAGTGGCAGTCTTGGATTTAGCGGAGCAAAAAAAGGAACTCCTTTTGCTGCAGCAAAAGTCGGTGAACTTCTGGGAGATAAGGCAAGTGCTATGGGAGTACAGGATGTGTCTGTGGTTGTTCGAGGAGTAGGGTCTGGCCGAGAATCAGCTGTTCGAGGCTTTATTTCAAAAGGTTTTAATTTGCTATCAATTAGAGATGAAACACCTGTGCCATTTAATGGACCACGTCCAGCTAAACCAAGACGCGTTTAGAAATTTAAGGAGCAAAGCGACTATAAATTACTTAACCCGCCCTAATTTTTGAAACATATGAACAATATATCATTACAAAACAATATACATTTCATACCTGCTCTCACAGTGGTAGTAAAAGCCGTATGGTCGAAAATTGTGGCGGGTCATGATTTTCTAAAACTCGTTATCACTCGTTAAGAAAATCTATGAAAATCGGACCTAAATATAAAATTGCAAGACGACTAAAAGCACCT
>JBBUCK010000080.1:1352-2580 GCA_038057845.1 Patescibacteria group bacterium | reverse complement strand
CGGTCGCAGGATGATTCTGCAAGAAGAGAGAATTGGGTTTCTGAAGAAAGAATGTCGATTGCAATGCGACTCTCTATTGAACGAATTTCAGAAACTTTTTTATCGTTGAAATAATTACTGATAAAAAAAGCTGTAAAAAATATAAGCGAAGTAATAAGAAAAATATAAAAATATTTCCCTAACCCTGCTTTTGAATTTTGTTCCGTATAATCATCCATATTTTTTACCTCCAACTGATTTTTCGTGAAGCGACGACATTATACACTGCTCTCGTAAGCCATAAAGGGGCGATAAAAGGATAAAGGAAGAGAAAATAAACAAGGTCTTTAGAGAAAGATACATTACCTTCAGCAAGTTTTTTACCGATAAGTAAAAGGACCACAGTAAGGCCCGAAAGCGCAAGTGTCATGAGGAAAGAAACGTTCGTATTTAAGAAAAACCAATCGAATTCAAATATAGGCAGATGTATACCAACCGTTTGAATTTTTGTGATTTCTTCAAATACATTAACGGACCAATTAAATACAAACGAGCCTACTCCGTAGAGCGCAGTGAAAATAGTGATAGTGGCCATTGGCAGCACAAAAAGTCCTAAGTGTCCGTATTCTTTCTTAAAGAAAAGTGCCCGATAGTCTTGAGCGTTTTTCAAAAAGCCATATGTCCAACGCAATCGTTGAACGTAAAGACTTCT
This sequence comes from Patescibacteria group bacterium, assembly GCA_038057845.1. Lineage (GTDB taxonomy): Bacteria > Patescibacteriota > Minisyncoccia > Phycocordibacterales > JAGLPS01 > JBBUCK01. The sequence continues at coordinate 1,889 of JBBUCK010000080.1, read as the reverse complement.
AAGAGTTTTGGGCGCAACGGTATATACATGGGCATTGTGCGCATTCACTATTTTGTAGTGATTTTTTTGCATACGTAAAGCAAACTCAAGGTCTTCTGTGTGATGAGCGTGCTTATAGTCTCCAAGTTTTTCAAATATTTCACGACGAAAAATTGAAAAAGGACCAGGCGTAATATAAAGCGCTCCCATATAAGAAAGTATTTTGCGAAGGAAAACTCCCCAGTTATACTCAACCTTTTGTATAAACTGAATAACGTTTCTAGGATTCTCCACGATAATTGATGGGACAACCGACATTACGTTTTTATTTTCAAAATAGGTAACGATATTTTTTAAGGCGTCAGTGGCTACAAATGAGTCGGCATCAAGGCAACCGACAAGGTCGCTTTTTGTATGCAAGAGTGCAAGATTGATTGCAGTATGTTTGCCACCGTTTTCCTTATGCAGAATTTGTATTTGTTTATTTTTCTCAAATCGTTTTAAAACAGAGGCTGTGTGGTCAGTACTACCATCATTCACTACAAAAATTTTTATTTT
>JBBUCK010000080.1:0-1252 GCA_038057845.1 Patescibacteria group bacterium | reverse complement strand
TTTTACAAATCTCTTTTTTCCCCTAAAAACTTTGAAATAAAGCCTTCTTTTCTATATAATAAGAGGGTTATGAAAGAAGAAAAAGGTCATCTTCACCCGACAACTATCATTATAGAAGAGACAAATGCCATTTTTAAGGAATTAGGCTTTACTTTGGCTTCCGGACCTGAAATTGAGACAGAATATTATAATTTTGATGCGCTCAACATTCCAGCACATCATCCTGCTCGAGACATGTGGGATACGTTTTGGCTAAAACCCCCTGAAGACCGCAAACTTTTAAGAACTCACACATCGCCTGTTCAGATTCGTTATATGGAAACTCACACCCCTCCATTTCGTATTATTGCGCCGGGGAAAGTCTATAGACATGAAGCGACCGACGCAACGCATGAGGCCCAATTTTATCAAGTCGAAGGACTTATTGTCGACAAAAATGTTTCTTTGGCAAATCTAAAGGCTCTTCTTGAAGTTTATTTTAGAAAATTGCTTTCAGATAAAATCAATATTCGTTTTCGACCAAGCTACTTTCCTTTTGTGGAACCCGGGGTTGAAATAGACATAGAATTCAAGGGGCGCTGGCTTGAATTAATGGGCGCGGGGATGGTCCATCCAAAGGTACTTGAAGCTGTAGGTATGCATCCACGGGAGTGGAGCGGTTTAGCATTTGGTGTGGGGCTTGACCGCCTTATTATGCTCAAATATGGCATTGAAGATATTCGTTCACTTTATAACGGGGATTTACGTCTCGTGAATCAATTTTAAATATGAAAGCAAGTTACGCGTGGCTCAAAGATTACATTGAAGGGGACATACCGTCTCCAAAAACTCTCGCTGAGGCTTTGACGATGTCCTCCTTTGAAGTTGAATCAGTGGAAGAAATATTCGGAGACAGCGTTCTTAATTGTGTGATTCTTCCAAATCGCAATCATGATTGTCTTTCGCATAAAGGTATTGCCCGCGAAGTAGCGTTGCTTTTTGATTTACCTTTTAAAACCGAGGAACCGGAGGAAAAATATCTTCAATCAAAACTCCTCACTGTTTCTTTAGAAGATAACTTTTGTGCGCGGTACACGGGAGCCCTGATTCGCGGTGTGAAAGTGGGAGCGAGCCCCGAGTGGCTTCAAAAACGTTTACAGGCAATTGGTCAGCGTCCAATCAATAATATTGTTGATGCAACAAATTATGTTATGTTTTCTCTTGGCCAACCTCTTCATGCTTTCGATTTAGAGACTCTGCAAAAGAAAGGTGA
>JBBUCK010000079.1:0-1318 GCA_038057845.1 Patescibacteria group bacterium | reverse complement strand
TTTGATGAAGGGTCGCACCACTATCGTCATCGCCCACCGTCTCTCCACCATCCGTCAGATGGATCGCATTATTGTGATTGACGGCGGCCAGATAGTTGAGCAAGGCAATCACGATGAGTTGACCCATCAAAACGGTCTCTATGGTCATCTTTGGCAACTCCAAGCCGGCGGCTTTTTGGGGTATAAAGTCCCTTTTCGCCGGCCTGTTTTAACCCCTTCATCTTGCTGTTAAGCCACAATTCAGGTATTTTTTAACTACTATGACTAAAAAAATGTCCAAATTGCGGTTCAACCAAGACCAAGAAGCGAGGAGCGGAACGAGGTTTGCAAACCTACAGTTGTCGAGATTGTGGTCGAAGGTTTCGTAACCAGCGTCGAGAAAAAGTAACTCTCCAGAAGTTTCTCTGGAAAGAATATGTTTTCGCCAAGCAGACGATCAGAGAATTAAAGAAAAAGCACGATCAAGATCGTCGTGTCATTAAGCAATATTTAGAAAACTACCAAGCGCCACCGAAGTCTCATTTCCCTAGAAAAGTTAATCTAGTCGCTGACGCTCTCTACTTCGGGGAAAGAAAAGAAAACCGGAGTTGGTGTCTAGTTGCCTTAAGATGTCCCAAGCAAAAAGAGAATCTGTGGTGGGCCTGTGGCGAGACTGAAACCACCAGCATTTATTTGGCCGGTAGGCGGCATCTGGAGTCTCTGGGCTATCAAATCATGTCGGTCACTGGTGACGGCTTTGCCGGCTTAAGACAGGCCTTTTCTGACCTACCCTTTCAAATGTGCCAGGTTCACATGGAGCGCATCATTGTCGAGGGCACGACCAGAAAGCCAGAGCTGGAGGCAGGCAAAGCCCTGCTCGCTTTAGGTAAAATTCTTCATTACACTGTCGGTCCAACCTTCAGAGATTACGTCCAAAAGTATTTGAACAAGTACCGAGATTTTTTAAACGAGAAAACAATTAATCCGCTCACCGGAGAAACTTTCTTTACCCATGCCCCACTACGAGGAGCCGCTCTGTCTTTGGTCCGGTTCCTGCCTTACCTTTTCACTTTCGAACAACATCGTGACATTTCTCGAACCACTAATTCATTGGAAGGGCACTTCTCTCACATTCGAGACGTGGTAAAAATTCACCGTGGTTTGTCTAGGAAACACAAAGAGAAAGTCTTAAACAGCATTATGCTGGCTTCGACCATTGCTCCGACAGAAGCCAAATTCAAACATATTTTGTGAAAACAGGCCGGCGTTTTTGTACTTTATACCCAATTTCCTGAGCTCAAGCGAGAGCTCTGGGGCGGTGAGTTTTGGAGCGACGGTT
>JBBUCK010000078.1:0-1937 GCA_038057845.1 Patescibacteria group bacterium | reverse complement strand
GCCGTCGCGCTCACTAGCCCGCCCAAACTTTATCATTAATACGCTTTGTAATAACTAATAAGTGTTTCTTATTTCAAAACTTTAATTAACCAGATTTTACTGCTTGTTAATAAAGTTAGGCGGGCTAGTCTCTGAAAAAGAAATTACTCACTCTAACTGAAAGATGAAGAATAATACTTCGCTCTGGTGAGCTCAGCATCTTCCTCGCCGGCGCTCGTCGAAATAAAAAGACCCCCGAGAAAGGAGTACAAGACAGATATATACCTGTAACATATGGCTACAAAGAGGGTCAATTTTTGTACACATATTACTCACACCTTCTCCTCTTTTCAAAAAATGCTTAAAAAACACTGTGGTAAACTTGGAGTACCATGCCAATTTCACCTTTCGTACAACAAAAAAATTCTGTTCGAATTCCTCCTCAAAACCTTGAGGCTGAAATGGCTCTTTTGGGTTCACTTATGCTTCGTCCCGAAGCAATTTTTGAGATAGTGGATATTATTTCTCCTGATGTTTTTTATTCTCCGAAGCACAAAATGATATTTGAGGCGATGCTTGAACTTTTTTCAAAGAGCACGCCAATCGACCTGCTCTCCCTTTCGACACGATTACGAGAAAAGAAGCGTCTTGATACTATCGGTGGTGTAACATATCTCTCCGAACTTACAAACTCTGTTCCTTCTTCCGCACACGTAGACCACTATGCGGAGATTGTCCGCCGAAAGTATTTGATGCGCAAACTAATTGAGGCTTCTGAACACATTGCCCTCTTGGGATATGACGAAGCTGCAGAAATCGAATACATTCTTGATTCAGCAGAAAAAAGAATTTTTGAAGTTACAAATTTTTCCAAACTCCGTAGTTTTACTTCTCTCAAAGATGCATTAGGTGAAGCGTGGGAACGCCTCGATAAACTTCATCGTTCTGGAGACAAAATGCGCGGGGTACCAACAGGCTTCGTTGAGCTCGATAATAAACTTTCAGGACTTCAGAAATCAGACCTTATTATCCTCGCTGCTCGTCCGTCAATGGGAAAGACATCTCTTGCCCTCGATATAGCCCGCAAAGCAGCAACAAAACACAATACGTCTGTTGGTATTTTTTCTCTGGAAATGAGCTCACAACAACTTGTCGACCGCATGCTCGCCGCCGAATCTCGTGTTGATGCATGGAAATTACGTACTGGCCAACTCTCTGTTGAAACAGACTTCAACAAAATCCGTGATTCCCTTGATGTTCTCTCAAAAGCTCCAATTTACATTGACGACCAGGCTGGAAATACAATTCTCAAGATGCGCTCGGTTGCTCGTCGCCTTAAAAGTGAAAAAGATTTAGGATTGGTTATTGTTGACTACCTTCAACTTATGGCACCAACAAACACCCGTGCTTCAGACTCCCTCGTTCAACAAGTAACAGAAATATCTCGCTCCTTAAAACATCTTGCCCGTGAACTCGACATCCCCGTCCTTGCCCTCTCCCAGCTCTCTCGCGCGGTTGAATCTCGTGGCGGACGACCGCGCCTCTCTGACCTTCGAGATTCAGGCTCTATTGAGCAAGACGCGGACGTCGTAATGTTCATTCACCGTGAAGACAAATATAATGAAGCGAGTGAGCGTCCAAACATTGTCGAAATCCTTATCGAAAAACACCGCAATGGCCCAACTGGAAAAGTAGAGCTTTATTTTGATGACAAAAAATCGAGTTTTGTCGACCTTGAAAAATCAACTATCACTCCGACTCCCGGTAGTGGAGAAGATTTTGCCGACTTCTAACCTATGCGAAGTGTAGATACTCTCATTGAATTGTTTACAAAGTTCCCCGGCATAGGCCCAAGGCAAGCTAAGAGATTTGTCTATTTTCTTCTTGGAAAAAATGGAATGTTCACGAAAGATTTAATTGCCGCCCTCTCTTCCCTTTCAAAACAAATGCGTGTCTGC
>JBBUCK010000077.1:0-1073 GCA_038057845.1 Patescibacteria group bacterium | reverse complement strand
AAAACATATCTCGATAAAACATCGGCCGTACTCGACACTCTTGCGAAACTTGTGAACGGCCTTATCGATGTGACTGACCTTAAAGTAGGGAAGAGAGGATTTAGCAAAAAAGAGTAGACTAGATTAAAGAAACATATGAACTGGCCCCTTATTTACAACATATCTCTCGTCCTCAATATCTTAAGCGCGGGCGGAATCTTTTTGTTCCTTATTTTTACGGCGACCATTCGAGACCGGGGTGCACGAGCGTTTATTTTGTTTTCCTTTGGGGTGGCGCAGTGGGCTCTCTTCTTTTTTCTTGCCCAAGTTACAAACGACCCCACCCTTGCTCTTAAATTTTTTACGTTTGCCAAAATAGGTCTGGTTCTTGTCTCCTCTTCATTTCTCGATTTTGCCCTTATCTATGCCGAACCAGTTCTCAATAGATCTTTTAATTGGATTAGATGGCCAGTGTATGGTCTCGGGGTAATACTTATTGGGTGCTTTACTTCCGATACTTTTTTCAATACCGAAATTATGTTTATGAATGGTGGTCCGATTCCTTATATTAGTTTCTGGGCAACACAGACTCCCGGTATTATTTTTAAAATCTATGTCACATATTTCTTCTCTTTATTTACGACTGGGATAGTTTTTTGGATGTGGGTGCGGCAAAAAGTCGAGAAGGCTAAACGACTTCAAGTTGATTATGTTTTATGGCCGTCAATAATTGCGGCAATCGGTGGAGGATCGCAATATTTATTTTATTACGGTATCTATTTTCCGCCCATTGGTAGCTACTTTATTCCGGCATTTGTTATCGGTATTTTCTACAGCATTACCAAATTCCATCTTTTTAATCTCAAAGTTGTCACAGCGGAACTCTTCATTTTTGGTATCTGGGCCCTTCTTGGCGCCCAAGTATTTCTTTCTGGAGGTTCGGAAAACCTGATTCCGAGTGTTTTAGTCTTCGTTTTAAGTATTGTGTTCGGGCTTTTCTCTCTGCGTAGTATCGTTAATGAAGTACGTCAAAAAGACCAGCTTGCCGACCTCAATCTAAATCTTGAAGCAAAGGTTGCTGAGCAAACAAAAGA
>JBBUCK010000076.1:0-1558 GCA_038057845.1 Patescibacteria group bacterium | reverse complement strand
ACACAAAAAATAGATAATAAGAATATTTTATTAATAGTTGTTTCACAAATAAGGGAAAATATAGGTGTTTCTTTCGGGGAAAAGCATAGAAGGAGTGGTGGGAAAGCCTTAGATTTTTATGCCTCACAAATAGTTTGGTTATATAACAAAGGGCAGATTAAAAATGGAAATGTAACAACAGGAATAGAAATTCTTGCAAAAATCAAAAAAAATAGAGTATGGAAGCCTTTCAGGGAGGCCCCCTTCAGTATCCTTTTTGAATATGGGATTGATGATTTAGGAGATATGGTTGATTTTCTTATAGATAATAAATATTATATGAAATCGGGGAATGGGAAGGTTCAGTTAGGAGATCAAGTTCTTTCAAAAGAAGAATTAGTCCAATATTTAAGCACAAATAATCAAGAGCAAGAAACAAAGAATGCTGTAAAAATGGTATGGGATAAGATTGAAGAAGACGCTAAAATTGTTAGAAAACCAAAATATGTTGAAGAATAAATGTTATATTTAAATTCAGAAATTTCTGGACTACAAAGACCTTTGCTTTGTTTAAAATCAGATTCTAATCTATTATCTATTGCTTATGCAATTGTTAATGGTGAATTTAAAAGAAATAAAGGATGTAGTGTTTTAAATTTTACACCATCAATAGATTCTATTGACAAATATTGGAATGAATCAAATAAGAACTTATCTGAAAAAAACTTTCATAATATGATAAAACAATCATTAAAAATTCTATATAGGGTTAACAATGGATAATACAGAACAATCATTAAGAATACTTGGTAAATTTTTAGCTATAGCTTCTACAGCAAAAGTATTTACAAATATATATGTAAAGGAGGATATACCAAAGAATCATTTAGAAATTATAGTGCAAGACCTTCATATGGTATTGGAAGAATATAATAAAATTAAAGTGGAAGATCTTAAAAAAGATGTGTCATTAATTTGGTGTAGTTCTGAGAATGAAGAATATTGAGAAGGTAATGATGTTGGTTGTTAAAATAGGAGATTACTATGAGTATGAGTAAAGAAAATTGCTGTGATAGTAGTTGTAATGGATGCCCAACTGATGAAAAAATGATTAATGGATATATAAATATTTATGATATTGGTGGATTATATCAAGCAATGTCAGCTATTTATGATACAGAAGAAAGAGCAATTGAAACTAGTAAAATGGTTAAAGGGTATGTAGGAACTGTTTTTATAAGTCTTAATAAAAAAGGGGCGTGAAATGGAAAAATCTGATATTGAAGAAACTAAGCAATTTTTTAAATATGCTATTTATGTCCCTTTTATTTTAACATTAATATTAGAAGGATTAAAAGTTACTGGGATAGCAGATATAAACTGGTTTTGGGTATTAAGTCCTATTTGGATCTTTTTTGGCGGGTGTTTACAATTTATGATAGGTGGGATAATTATAGAGGCTTTTGAAGGGGGTAAGAAGTAATGAAAATGATATGTAAATCACTTCTATGTAAGCAATGTAAATATTATTGTAAATTTTTGTCTGTATCTACAATGCATATGATTTGTTATAATAAAG
>JBBUCK010000075.1:0-2073 GCA_038057845.1 Patescibacteria group bacterium | reverse complement strand
GTGCGCAGGGAGGGATTTGAACCCCCGTAGGCATAAGCCGCCTGATTTACAGTCAGGTGCGATTGACCACTCCGCCACCTGCGCGATGCTAATAAACTTAACTAGAAAAACTTAAAAAGTAAACCCTACTTCGTTTCAGTCTCATTTTAATTTATGTTACTATATTTTCAGTTGAGAAAGGCTGTGCATTACTTTCTCTTTATATAGACGTTCTTTTAAATAAATAAAGGTGGAACAACAAGATACATAATTTTTCTTTCCATGTTGAGCTTGGAGAAAGGATACGGAAAATGAGAGAAAAAATTACTCCCCATCTTCAGCGTCTTATTGAAGGAGGAAGTAAAGCAGTTGAATTGCAATTTCGTCGCGTACCGGAAGAAACACTAGGAAATGCCTTTTCCGAGCTCGACCCTCTAGGTGAAGAAGCAAAATATTCACCGGTGAAAGGGATTACCCATAAGTTTGGAAATAGGGCGCTGTTTAAAGTGTCTTATCGCTGTGCGGCCCATTGCCAGTTTTGCACACGAACAAGGCAAATCGGGAGCTCTTCGGGCGATTTAAGTCTGGACCAAAGAAAGACCGCTTTGTCATACATTCGGTCTCACCCGGAAATTGACGATGTGATTTTAAGTGGGGGAGATCCCTTGTATACTCCCCACATCGCGTTGGAATTGCTACGGGAGCTTGTGACAATTCCAAACGTCAAAGTGATACGGATCGGTACCCGTTTACCCATTCATTCACCGCAGAGTTTTAGGACTCCCGCTCTTAAGAAGGTGTTGCAAACAATGCGTCGCGTGTCGGCCAAAAAACCTCTGTATGTCCTCATCAATGTAAGTCATGCCGATGAACTAACGGAAATGGTCGAAGACGTCCTTAAAGAAATCAGAAAAAACTGTACCGCGGTTTTTTCGCAGACAGTGTTTCAAAAGGGAGTAAATGACGACGTCAAAGTGCTTACTCAACTTTTCAATACTCTCTACCATATCGGGGTAATACCATACTATCTCTATCGGTGCGATTATGTGAAAGGAGTGGAAAGATTTATCTGCGATTTTGAAAAAGAAAGGCAGATAGTAAGCGAATTGAGACGAACTCTTTCCGGAATCGCGGTTCCCGAATATATAGTGGATGTTCCGGGAAAAGGTAAAATTCCCGCTCCTCTTGATTTTTGGGATGGAACTGATTTTTCCCAATGCAGGGACTACGAAGGGAAGGTTGTCAGTCTCGATCCTATCTAATTTAACGTGTTAAAAGTTGTTTCTCAAGGGCGGCCTGTTTTCACGGCCGCCCTTTTTTGTTTGCGCCCTGTTTTTAAAATCTGTATGATTAAGCAATTATCCCCATATCTTTCTATTTTTCTTTAGTACAAGCTATTTACTAACCGTTACGCGCCAATTTTATGACTGGACCGAAAAAATATTGCTATCTTAACGGAAAAATTGTTCCTTTCTCACAGGCAAAAGTAAGCGTAAACGACATTGGACTCACGCGAGGTTTCGGTGTTTCTGAATTTCTCCGTTCTGATAATGGAAAAATTTTTCTTCTCAATGACCACGTTCGTCGTTTCTTTAAATCAGCGTATATGATTGGTCTTAAACCTTCTCTCTCTAAAGAATCTCTTGGAAAAGCGATACAATCAGTGCTTAAAAAAAATGGCGGAGGAAATGCACAGATTCGTGTCATTATGACAGGGGGTGACACCATCTCGGGGATTGAGTTTGACAAAAAAAAGCCAATGCTTTTTATTCTCGTGGAGCATTTTGTTCCGTTGTCGGGAACATTATATAGAAACGGAGGAAAGTTAATTACCTATGAATATCAACGAACCATTCCTGAAGCAAAAATGACGAACTACATTGCCGCGGTTTCTCTCCAAAAGAAAAAAAAGAAAGAAAAAGCGGTAGAAATTCTTTTTGTCCATCGGGGACTTGTGCGAGAGGCGAGTACAAGCAATATTTTTATGTTTAAGGGAAGTAATCTCGTTACTCCATATGACGGTGTTTTACTAGGTATTACCCGTGGCTTTGTTCTAACTCTCGCGAAGCCTGTCTACCATGCCGAAGAACGCAA
>JBBUCK010000074.1:0-9717 GCA_038057845.1 Patescibacteria group bacterium | reverse complement strand
AAAAACCGCCTTTCGTTTTTTAGACGAAAGGCGGGCAAAGCAGATTCTGATTTAAGATGTAGGAGTTTGTGATACAGCAAATGCGAACCCGCAGTCACAATTCCATCTGTCACTATAGGATTTGCCGTAGTTCTCGTACCGACAGCGATCATTGATGGCACGAAACGCAATCGCCAAGGCTGGAACATCGTCGGTATCGGAGGAACTGATGGGTTCGTGCATTGTGGCGATCCAACACATACCCATGTCTGCAATATCCTCATCCGTGAACTTTTCGCGAATGAGACAGGCTACTTCAGCCTTCGGCCTTGAGAGATTGCGCAAGACGCCCTCGGCGTAGATCTTTTTTATGATACGGTCGTTGTCCTCGAAGAGCCTGCCCTTGAGAACGGCGACTTCGGTCGTGAGGCCTTTGGTCGGCTTGAAGTCCGACGAACGGAGCACCTCCATGGGGTAGTCAGCTACGGGGAAGCCTTTGTTTTCGAGCCGGGTGATCCAGTCCTCGCCGGTCGTACCGTCGGAGGTGACGCTGAAGTAGATGACGCCATCTTCCTCTCGCCACTGTTTCTCTTCAACACTGGTTTCGTTCATTGTGAACCCTCCCTATTTGAAGATCTGTTTGTCCGAAATCTTAAATTCCTGAGTTGTAAGTCAAAGACCTATAAATTAATCTGGTGACAATTGTACCAAATTATTAGGTATATGTCAATAGATATATTATGCCTATATTTTAAGGGCTATTTTATAGATTTTCCTACTCGGAGACTGGATAACACGTCTGGCACACTCCGAGGTCTTGAAGTTTTTCAAGATACGCAATGACGGTAAGTACGAATTCGGCGTGGCTCCATGTGAGAGGACGAACGGAAAGCGGTTCCCCGCTATAGGGATTAAGCTGTTCGGAGAGAATTCCTGACGGGAGTGCGTTTTTAACAACCCAGTCAAGGACTTGTTTCGCGGCATTTAGGTCTTCCTGCGATTCCGCGCGGGCAATTTCATATTGGGCAAACCAAAGAGTGCTGATAAACCAAGGATTTCCGGGGAAATTCGGATCCACCCCGTAATAGACATCCCCTTCATATCGAGCGTGTCCGCCAACACTGCTCTGTATACGCAGTTTTTCTCGAGCAACCATCATCGCTCGAAGAAGCCGTTCATCAAAAGGCGAAAGAACTCCGAATCGAAATACTCCATAGGCGCTGCTTGCATCAATTGTTCTGTCTACGACAATATTTCCCCGAGAGTCCGTAGTAATCATTCTGCTGAAAGTTCCTTCTTTTTCATTGAAAAAATATTTAACAATCACCGCTTGAATTTCATCCGCCGCTTTGTGATATTTCTTTGATTCGGTTTGTTTTCCAAGAAGAAAAGCGAATTTGCTTGCTGCCACAAGACCACCGTACACTGCAGAAGAAGTGAAGCAAGAAATGCCGTTGCGTTCTTCCCAAAGATCATAACTTGGTCCCGGAAGTCCTGTTTTTTTATCTCGATATTCCGTAAGAAAATCTGCCGCTTTTTTAATATAACTGTTGTAAATACTTTCAATAAATTCAAGATTACGGGTAATTATGTAATGTTCCCACAACGTGAAAATAGTTATTGCCGTTTCATCTTCCTGAATGGCAAGTTGCGGAACTCCATTGCGAACCCATGGATGCCATGAACTTCCAAGTGACCTATCGGAATTATATTTATGCAAAAGGTATCCTTCATCAGTCAAAACCTCGTTACAAAACGAATAGAAACGTGTACCTAAATCAAAGTAGCCGGCTTTATCAAATGCAAGTGTGGCAAAAGCTCCGTCACGCGGCCACATATAACTATATGTGTCACGTCCGTATTGCAATATAGAAGAGTCTCCTGAAGCAATGATTGAGCCGCGATTGTCAGCATGTGTGCGCATAATAAGGAGAGATTTCTTAAAAAGTTCGCCGACTTTTTCGTCGAGACCATAAAAAACAAAACGACGTTTGTTGACCCACGCTTTCCAAAAATCGCTTGTGCTTTTGAGAAGGTGTGGAGGAGTTTTCTTAAGAACATATAAATTAAGAAGACGGGCTTCCTTGAGAGTATGAGCAGCAATTATCCAATAATAGACATCAGTTACTTCGTCTGCGGCAAGGGCTAGAGTGAAGCCAAGTGTAGAGTCAACTGAACCATGCTCAATCCCGTTTTGTGAGAGCTTGCCATCTTCAGCATCGCGCCACGTTCCCTCTTTGCCCTCACTATGAGCGAGACCGATGCTGTAATCATCGAAAGAGCCATTCGCGGTTTGGCCTGATATAAAAAACAAACGACGACCTTTGTAGTGAATAAGGGCATTGTCTCCGGGTTGATAATACGCAGTATTACCGAAACTTGAGTGAGAAATTTGAAATTGCTGGTTTATATATAACTTAACCGTACGGGAAGAATGGTGTTTATTATGAACAGTGATTTTACGTATGAAAATGTTGGATTCATTGTAAACAATGTCATTGAAAAAAATAGAAAGTTCTAAGCGGTCATTGACCGCGCGAATTTCAGAAACCATCGTTTCTTTTTTGTAGTCAACACTAATATTCCAATCATTATTCGTAAACCAAGAAAATTGCCCATCCACCCACACCCCCATTCGGTGAACGCAACCGCTTGGAGCGTGGTTATCCAAACCAACGTACGGAAAATAGAAATCACGCACTTGTCCTCGGCTATCGAGACTAACAAGGATATTACCGTTTCCTAAAACTAGTGATTTTGGCATAATATACGCCCTTTACGTGCACTATCACTTACAACACGTATTGATAGCACGAATGGCACCTGTTTTACTTTTTGCGCTGCGTAGAGCTTTTGCACATTCTTTGCATTGAAGTACTTCTTCAGTCCATTTTGCAAAATCATTCCCCTCACGCTTGGTGTGATAATGGAATTGTTCGTCGCTTATATTCTTGAGAGCTTCTTTAAGTTCAGAAGCGTCCCTAACAACAGGACCGTTGTTAATCCAAAAACATTGGTCAATATCCGCCTGTACATGATGCGCACATTTTCCTGAAATTGTTTTTGTTTTTGTTTTTGTTTTTGTTTTCATAATGAGTGTATTAACTTCTATATTTCATTATATCAATATGCGAGCAATTTTTGTAATCCCTTCTTAACACGGAACCATATATTTGGAGGAGGAATGAGATCAATTCGATTATTAAGGTCCTGTAACACGTTCATGTAAGACATAAATGCTTCGTATGGAGATTCGTATGGATTAAAATATGCGTGCACATCACCATCTGAAAACCATTTTGTGCACATATAGTAGAAATGGTCAGATGTCTGAAGTTTGCGCCAATCTTCTATAAGACGCGTATTCCCTGTTTCAAGTACTTTATCCTCAAGCGCGTAGATTGAACGTAACGCATCGTGTTGAATTGGATTTGAACGCCATGCAGAGAGGTCTCGTTCAATATCAGCCCAAGAAACATAATTAGGCATATCAATTTCAGAAACCGGAGTAAGGGTTCTAACCGCCTCACTTGGAGTCACAAAACGATTGTCAGGATGCTTTAGGAGTTCGCCCGGAAGATGTCTCATGAATTCAAAAATACCCGTGTCCTCCCACTGATGTTCGCCGAAAGTCTCATAATCCATAAATAGATTCACAATTTCCCCACTGCCGTGATGACTCGTTAGCCATTGGGAAAATTTGGGAGCAGTTAACGGATATTCCTTCCATGAGCGTGAACCAAAACGAAAAGCAATATCATCGGAAAGTTTGTAATTCTTGAGAAGAAGAACAAGGGGTACGTCTTTTGCTTTATAGAGAAAATTTGGACTTCGCCATCCTAGGATATGGTCGGCACCTTCCGCAAGCATTCCTTTATACCCAAGATTAGAAATTTCTTTGCCAATATCATTGCGGTAAATAAGTTCTGTGTTTCTAAACACTTTCGGCGTTTGACCGAAAAGTTCCTCAATTTTCTTGCGGTGCATCTCAATCTGTCGGCGAAACTCCTTTGGTGAATGAAGGAATGCGAGTGAGTGGTAGTAGGTCTCACTCAATATTTCCACCCGTCCCGTACGTACAAGTTTTTTGAAAGACTCCAATACATCCGGCGCATTTTTTTCAAACTGCTCAAGTACTACGCCTGAAAATGAAAAACTGACTTTAAACTCTGGATGCTTTTGCAAAAGATGAAGGAGTAGCGCGTTTGTTGGAAGATAGGATTTTTCAGAAACTTTTCTCAATACCTTCTTATTATTGAGGTCACTTTGCCCGTCATCATTAAAATAATCGTGGTCATGACCAACGTTGAAAATTCGGTACCGTTTTACCCGATGAGGTTGATGAACTTGAAAATAAAAACAAATATTAAGCATTGGATTTGAAAAATCGAACTACTTTCTTGTATATCATCATACACTTTAGAGCGGCGTTCTTCCATGTATGTTTGGTAATTTCTTGAAAACTATTTTCTTTAAGGCATTCACGAAGTGATTTGTGTCTCAAAATACAGATTATTTTATTCGCCATTTCATCAATGTCCCAAAAATCAACTTTAAGCGCGTGTTTTAATACTTCAGAAACACCTGATTGTTTGGAAATGATTACTGGAGTACCGTTTGCAATTGCCTCAAGCGGAGTAATGCCAAACGGCTCTGAAATAGAGGGCATAATATAGAGGTCAGCGGCACGATATGCTTGATTAAGCTCATCATTTCTCAAAAAACCAGCAAACATTATTTTGTCGCTAATCCCCAAAGAAGCAGCTTGATTCATAATTTGTCCTTGCATATCTCCCGAACCGGCAACAATAAAAATTACATTTTTCTCATGTTCAAGGACTTTTTTTGCCGCGGCAATGAAATAGTCTGGACCTTTTTGGACAGTGATGCGTCCGACAAATAAAACTATTTTTTTGCCGAGCGCTTTGAGTTGCTTGATTCGATTATCTTCCCGATTCCCTGCGTCATACTCTTCAAGGTCAATGCCGTTATGCACGACTTCAATTTTGTCTTTCGGCACGCCGTAACGTTCTATCAAGATGCGCTTGGTATATCCCGAAACTGCGATAATGAGATCGGCGGCATGCATCCCTTCTTTTTCAATATCATAGACAAAATCATTGATAGGTCCCCCTCCAGTGCGGTCGAACTCCGTCGCATGAACGTGAACAATAAGCGGTTTGCCTGAAACTTTTTTTGCTTCAATGCCGGCAAGAAATGAAAGCCAGTCGTGGGCATGAATAACGTCAAATTGTTCCTCGCTCGCAATTTTCCTTGCCTGAAGGGCGTATCGTCTTACTTCTTCAAAAAGACCTTCCCCGTAAAAATCATCGTCGAGAGATAGACGTCGCTTTTTGTAACTATCGACAGTTGTATATGGAGAAAGTAAAGAACGTATACTACGAACTAGAATATGTGGTAGAGCTAAGTCACCAAACACAATACGGACAAAGGGAGAAGAGACTGACATGTGTTTTGGAAGAACAAAAATAATTTCTCCACCAGATTGAGCAAGGCCTTTGGTAAGACCAAAGCACGCAACTCCCAATCCCCCACTATTGTGAGGAGGGAATTCCCATCCGAACATTAAAACTTTTGGTGAAAACATTTAAATTATTCAAGGAATAAAGAGACACGGCGCACGCAAAAAGCCGCCGCTTGTTCCTCAAACTTATTACTTTCAATTATACATCATGATTCGAAGCGATTGATGGCTTTGTTTGTGGATAAAAGAGAAGAAAGCTCTCTTTGAATAGAATCAAGAGAGAGTTTGCACCCGTACACGCTAAAAAAGAGATTGTGGAAAAGAAATTAAGAGAGTTTAGTACATTTGAGAAGCATAAACATAGGAATTTCTTTGCGTGCTTTATCCTCAAGTGCCGCATTTGGACCTTCTTCGCTTTTTTTGTGTGATACCCACTCTTCGAGTCTTGAAACAGTGAAATTATTTTTTGCCAACACCTTAAAATATAATTGAAGTGGCCGATGAAAAGAAATTGTTGTTTTTTTAGTATCTTCCCCCGGATTCATACCAATCTCTGTTTTACTTTCTGACATATATGCATCAATACGTCGGTACTGAACTTTTTTCTCCTCATCCTTTCCCCATAGAGAATGTTTAGGAATCCTAAAAGCTGGGTGGTTTAAAACAATAAATAATTCGCCGTTTGTAGAAAGCACCCGAGAACATTCCGCGATTGTACCCGACATATTCTCAATATTTTGAAGTGCGAGCACTATAGTCACTTTTTTAAAACTTCTATCAGGGAAAGGTAATGCATCTGCAGACGCAACACGGAAATCAATCCCCGAAGGAGACTTACTTTTAGCGATAGCGATAAGTTCTGGAGAAATATCTGAAGCGGCAACATTTGCTCCCTCCTTCATAAATGCTCGAGAGAAAAAACCTTCTCCGCAGGCAAGGTCAAGAATTTTTTCTTTGTCTTTAAGTTCAAGAACACGCAATAAATTCGGAAGAATCACTTCTTCCTGATATGTGTTGTCTCCCGCGAGTAGATCTTGATACCAATCGGCTACATTACCCCATGATGTTTCTTTCTTATCCATATAGTTAGATTAATCCTAAATCTAGCCCGCTCCCGCCATTTTAGCAATACAGAAGGTTTGATATACTTAAACCAACAAATTATATAACTATGAAACAATTTGAAACGCATATTGATGAAAACGGTATTGTTATCATGACTTTTAAGGGCAGTATTACGAAAGACGCCGTGGAAGAATTGAAAACATGGGCGGAGGAAACAAAAACAATAATTCAAAGACAATTTGAAAAAACAGGAAAGAAAATAAAAACAACTGTTGATTTAACTCAAGTTACAAACGAATACGATAGCGATGCGATAACGGTACTGTCATCGTTTGTAAAAGGAAATCAACCGTACGTTGAAAAAACAGCGACATTCGGCGCGAACTGGGCAATTAAATTCGCGGAAGATATCATCATTGCTCTCTCCGGAAGAACAAATATTAAAGCCTTTCTTACAAAAGAAGACGCCATAAGGTGGCTCAATGGTTAGTTTTTAGCTTGTCTCCCTACGGGAGATGTCCCGAAGGGACATAGCGAGTAGTTTGTAGGAATATAAAAAGACAGTAAGAGAGGATTTTTCTACTCCGAATTTACTGATTTCCAGAATTTTTATTTTTTGTTCTCTAGATCAAGACAAACTGAATTGATGCAATAACGCTCTTTAGTATCTGTCGGCCCATCGTTAAACACATGCCCTAAATGAGAGCCGCATCGAGCACAGAGAATTTCCGTTCGGACCATTCCTTGAGTGTCATCTTCTTGTTTTCGCACAGCCCCCGGAAGTGCCTTATCAAAACTTGGCCATCCAGTACCAGAATCAAATTTGGCATCAGAAGAAAAAAGAGTATTCCCACAAGCGACACACTGAAACATTCCGTCTTCTTTTGAAAAGATATATTTCCCAGTAAAGGGCATCTCTGTTCCCTTTTCTCTCAAAATCTTATACTGGTCGGGCGTGAGACGCTTGCGCCATTCTTCATCCGTTTTCGGCACAGGGTTATTCATATTTTATATACTTTCTGGCAGATTTTGCATCATTTCAGCAAGGTCAGTGAATATGATTCCTTTTGGCAATACGAAGAAACTTGCATCTGCTGACCATGGGCTGCAGGCGTAATCCATTTGCTGATTGTAATCAATTCCTTGTTGGTTTGTTTGAGAAGCGGAATTTGTCGTAGAAGCATCAATCTTAGTCTTAAAACCCTGATTACTTTCTGAAGTCCAAATATAGCTGTAGTCCCCATCAACGATCATGTGACTCTGAACCTGCACTCCTTGAGATAGACTGTCAAAATCTCCTCGTACTTTGCCATTTGCAACATAAACAACTCCTGATGATTGCGAAAATTCGTTTGATGAACTTATTAGACACTGCTGCGCTTTACCTCCCACTATGAGGTCTTTCATTGAAACTTTACCCCCCGCCATTATGACCGACGCTTCGTTATTTGTTTCTGTTCCAATCAATTGCGTGGAAGTCGTAGGTTTATTTGTTATAGTGACAAAAGCAATAGCACCAATAACAACAACCCCTAAAGTAAGATAGGTTAATGCAAGCTTATTCATGGTAAATCAATAACAATATTAAAATTAAAGAGCCGTAACGTATCCGTACATACCAATAATAACAGCGATAAGAATGAGAACACCTTTTACATTCGTCTTAGCGTATTGTTTTGAGTGAAAAAACATATGGAGAAAAATAATATTCTAATAATGGGTCTATTATAGCACCTCGCCATTCAAATTCAACTCGCTCCACACTACTTCTTTTTCATTCTTTGCGCAGGATACCCCAAAGCTCTGCTTCGGGGAGGAATGCGCAAAGAGTGGAGGGGGTCGGGGAACCGCACTCGGTTCCCCGTGGAGGAGAGAAAGCGAGCGGAGCGAGCGTTGAGAACCGACGGTTCTTAAAAATAAAATACCTCGTTAGCTCATCGAGTCTGAGACTCTCAGAGTCGAACGACTTGCTGCGAGGTATTTTATTGAAAGATACCTATTGCGCTTGGTCTCGGAGAACCGCTCAATAGCGTAGCGAAGTGCGGTGCTAGGCATCGTTGAGGCATATTTATTAAGAAATTTTTCGAGGGTAGCAAGAGAACGCTTCCCTACTTCCCGCAACATCCAACCTGTGGCTTTATGAATAAGGTCATGCGTATCACCTAAAAGTATCCGTGCAATTGAAAGCGTATTTCCAAACCGATTATGTTTTATGAAATAAAATGTTGAGACAATCGCAATCCGCCGTTCCCATATATTCTTTGAACGCGCGAGTTTCTTAAGAATATTTTTTGGTTTATCAAATATATATGCTCCAACAATTTTTTCTGCTGAAAGATCAACTAAATCCCAATTATTGATACGTTTTGTTGACGCGAGATAGAAATTATAAATTTTCTTCCGTTCAATTTGGCTTCCCTGCGTAAAGTTATGCACGAGGATTAAAAGCGCGATAAGACGCTCTTCATGAATTTTTGAAGCGAGTAGTTTTTTAATATCGGGAAAAGAAAGATTTTTATATTTCTGCGCAATCTTGCGAGATTGCGGAACGGTAATACCTAGGAAAATGTCTCCTTCCCCATATTCCCCTTTGCCCGTTTTAAAAAATCCCCGCAGAATTTTCGCTTTTTGAGGATTTTTGAGTTGATGGAGCTCTTTTTTAAGTTCTTTGAGCATAAAGGGATTATATCAATTTAATAGACAGTTTTAGGTTATACTGTATATGGGAACATTATAAGCTAGCCATATATATACAATGTTTACGTTCACTGCCGGTTTTATTGTGGGAAGACTGCTTTTTGGAGGCTATTTTTTTATGATGGGATTGAATCACTTTTTCAAACATAAAATGCTCTCCGGATACGCAAAATCAAAAGGAGTACCCTTTCCCGAAATTGCAGTAGCGGGGTCTGGGCTTCTTATCTTCCTCGGAGGACTCGGAACAGCACTCGGAATGTTTCCTCAAGTATCAGCTGTTCTCATTTCAATTTTTTTGCTTTTCGTTACACCAAAAATGCACGCGTTCTGGAAAGAAACTGACCCGAATATGAAAATGATGGAAATGGTACAGTTTATGAAAAACACCGCTCTTTTTGGAGCAAGTTTGATGATAGCTTTTTAAAACATTTTTCTAAAATAAACACCCCGATTTGCAATGTGCAAATCGGGGTGTTTCTATATGAATTTAC
>JBBUCK010000073.1:14026-15620 GCA_038057845.1 Patescibacteria group bacterium | reverse complement strand
GTGGTGAGGGGTGAAAAGCTTACAGTATGTTGTGATACAATAAATGGAGTTTATGATTAAAATAAAATTAATTAAATTAGTTTTCTTTTTTGGAGCATTGGTTGTATTTTCTCCTCTGTTTGCTCAACTTGATACAACCCAAACAAGCCTTACACAAACACAAGAAGATGTGTTTAATGAGCAGTTGCAAGCTATGAGGAATTTAGAGAAGAGTCAAATTGCAGGAAGTGTAACTATCACAAGTACCCCCAACTTTCCTAGACCACTCCAAAAAGTGCTTCTGCAGCTTCAGTCGTTTGGCCCAGACCTAAACAGCTCCTACATTACATGGCGTGTAAATGGAAGTGTTAAAAAAGCTGGTAATGCAGAAAAAACTTTTGAAATTAGTGTTGGAAAAGCGGGAAGTGTCACAAATATTCAAGTTATTATTGAGGCGCAAGGTATGGAGGCAATAGAAAAAAATATGGTGCTGCAACCAGCAGATATTGACCTCGTTTGGGAAGCCCAATCTTATATACCCCCTTTTTATAAAGGAAAGACCCTTTACGCAGCCCAAGGAAAGTTGGTAATAGCCGCTATTCCTTATGTTGTTGAGAAAGGAATTCCAACAAATGCTAAGAACCTTATCTATAAATGGAGTAAAGACGGTAAGATACTGGGAGAAGTGTCTGGATACGGGAAAAACGCCCTGACACTATATGGTTCTATAATATCAAGACCTTTGGTTATCTCTGTCGAAGTAACATCAGCAAAAAGTAGTGTTAAAACGTCAAAAACTATTACCATTGCGCCTGCTCAAGCGAAGGTGTTGCTATATGAAATAAATCCTCTATACGGAATTCAATATGGAACCGCCATTGGAAAAGAGCTTGTTATGAAAAACGATGAACTCACCCTTATCGCAAGCCCTTACTTTTTCAGCATTGAAAATAAAACGTTCGGCAAACTTACTCACAAATGGACGCTTAATAATAGAAAGATAGAAGAAGAAAGTGAAAAAAATGTAATAACATTCAAAAGACCCGAAACGGTTGGAGTTTCTCAAATTACATTAGGTATTCAAAGCGACAACAAAATTCTTCAATCGGCTCAAAATACTGTTCTACTTAAATTTGAAGACAAAAAATAAAAGAGTCATTATGCGACAAAATATCCGAAAAATACTCTTATTTCTTAAAAAGTCCTTTTTGGTAATAGGATTTCTGCCTTTTATTGCTTCCGCCGCAGAGTATACATTGCTTGAACCCTTAACAAGTCCTTCGGGGGAAACAGTAACCTCGATACCAAATTTGAATACATATCTCCAGTTTGTATTCCAGTTTGCTATAGGAATAACTGGGATACTTGCGGTCATTATGATTATTCTTGGTGGAATAACATACCTTTCAACAGATGCGGTAAGTGGAAAAACGGAGGGGAAGAACATGATTAGTAATGCACTGTGGGGTCTTCTCCTTGCTATTCTTTCATGGCTTATACTTAATACCATTAACCCCACCCTTTTAAACATCAACGTAACTCCTTAAGCTCGGCTTATAGATAAGTGATAAATAATTTAAAATCCATGTCTAAAAAAATACTTATCGGACTCATT
>JBBUCK010000073.1:0-13926 GCA_038057845.1 Patescibacteria group bacterium | reverse complement strand
GGACATGTTTATGAAGCAACTTCAAACACCTTGTCACAAAAAAAGATTTCTAATACGACAATCCCAAAAATCTATGAAGCTCTGTGGACTGGAAAAGGTGATTCTGTCCTTCTCCGTTACCTTAAAAGCGACAACGAAACAATTGAGACTTTTTATGCAAAATTAGGAAAAAGTAATTCAGCAACCGAAGATAGTGAGGTAGTAGGGGAACTCGAGGGAACTTTCTTACAAACGGACATTAAGGAAATTGTCGTTTCGCCAAGTAAGGTATCTATTTTCTCCCTCATTTCCGACATAAGCGGGAGTATTGGTACTGTCTCTCTTCCTGATGGTACAAAAATATCAAAAATATTTTCTCTCCCCGTTAAAGAATTCCTTGTGTCGTGGCCTAAAGACAGTACACTTGTTTTAACAACAAAACCGAGTGCGAATGTTTTGGGTTATACATACACTCTCGATAGTAAAAGTGGGGCCTTCGTCAAGGTGCTAGGGGACATAAGGGGCCTTACCGTTCTTGCTAATCCAGCCTTGAGCCATATACTTTACTCTGAAGGTAGGCAAGGGAAAATATTTCTTAATATCTTTGATGTCAAAAACGGATCTTTTGCGGCTACTCCCTTTCAAACACTTCCAGAGAAATGTGTCTGGAGTAAGGCAGAAACTCTTGTTTTCTATTGCGCAGTCCCTAAGGAAATTGTTTCGGGAGAATATCCTGATATTTGGTATCAAGGAAGTCTGTCTTTTTCAGATAAAATTTGGAAAATCGACCTTAACACAAACACCACGACCCTCATTGCTGATACAAAAGAAGAAGCCGCAACCGACGTTGACGCGACACATCTTTCACTTAACGAAAAAGAGAACTATCTAACCTTTACAAACAAAAAAGACTCGAGTTTGTGGGGCATTCAACTCGACATTACACCTTAAGCGTCTCTTGTTTCGGTCTTTTGAGCACCACTTCTTGCCCAATAGCAAAGAGGTTGCTTGTAATCCAATAAAGGCTTATGGCGCTTGAAATCTGATAAGCGAAAAACCCTATCATCACGGGCATTACATACCTCATTTGAAGATTCATACTTTTAACAAGTTCGTTGCTATTTGGAGCAACCTTGGGAAGAGAAAATCTCATCTGGAAAAAACTTGAAAGCCCTACAGCAATAGCCAGAAATAGGCTCTTTTTTGTGACATCAAAAATACCTAGGAAAACTGTATTGAGGGTGGTAGGGATGTGTATAAAATTGTAAAGAATTTCTGTATTAATTGTTGGAAGTCCGGATTGAGCAAAAATAAAGTAGAGTGCGAAAATTATCGGAAACTGAATCAGGACAAGAAAAATGCTTACAAAGGGGTTGATTTTCTTTTCTTTATACAAAGCAATAATACGCTCTGATTGTTTTTGTTTATCTTTTGTTTTTTCTTTTATCTCGTTAATTTCCGGTTCAATGGCTTTTAATTCTGCTTGAGCAAGAACCGCTTTTCGAGAAAGAGGAAATAGGGCAAGTTTAATAATAATTGTAAAAAGTATAATGATAACCCCTGCGTCAAACCATGGCATTATGTCTATTAACAAAATCAGCCCATTATAGAGAGGCT
Source organism: Patescibacteria group bacterium (assembly GCA_038057845.1). Lineage (GTDB taxonomy): Bacteria > Patescibacteriota > Minisyncoccia > Phycocordibacterales > JAGLPS01 > JBBUCK01. Next base: position 12,330 of record JBBUCK010000073.1, on the reverse strand, counting down.
GATAGAAAGCGGAGTGGAAGAAGGATGAAATCATTCACGCATTGTAACGTATTTGGGAGCACTCTTCAACAATTCTAGATAATGCCCGCTTTGACGAACAAATCAAGAATTTCACGTTTTAATTCCTTAAAGGGGATCTTTATTGGATCTTTTTTAACAAAAATAAATCCTTGCGCCGGACTTATATTTTTAAAAACAGAAGAAATAATGCTATAAATTCTGCGTTTTATCTTGTTTCTGTGTACCTTTGTCTTAGTAATGCGCGAGGAAACAGAAACAGAAAAACCAGTATCCGGAGTATCTTTTATTGCGACTAGCGAGGAGTGGGGCGCAAGCTTGCTTACACCTCGTCCAAGCGAAGACGCAGCAAAGGTCGTTCTGACTCTGAGAGTCATCAGGCTCGAACGAGGTTTGGGTCCCTTTATGACCTTTAAAGAGAGTAGTGGGGAAGAATAAGACGCCCCACTATGCAACACTTTTTTTATAATTGAAGAGTTTATCCTCCTCTTCTTAGAAAGCATATATTTAGGTCTAAATTGCCACTTTTGCCCTTCCTTTCCTTCTACGGCCGCGAATAACTCTTTTCCCTCCGTGCGTACGCTGTCGAGACAAAAAGCCATGGCTTGTTTTTCTCTTTTTCTTCTTTGGTTGGTATGTTTTTGACATAATTTAGGATTTTACAATACTTATTTCATTTATTCAAGAAGGTTTTCTTATACACCCTCTGTACACATCTTATTAACATAAATAGACAGTAAGGGGAAGTACTTTAATTTGGGAGCAGGGATATAATTAACCCCACTAACAATATTCTTTTTATGGACACCAAAAAACTTTGGGATAGCGTACTTGCTGAGATAGAACTTAATGTTTCTAAAGCAACATTTACTACTTGGTTTAAAGATACACATATTTCAAAAGAAGAAGAGGGAATTATTTATGTAAGTGTTCCAAATGCTTTTGTTAAAGAATGGCTCATTAATAAATACCACAATATGATCCTTAAATCTCTGCGAGGTTTGTGGGAAACGGCTCGTTCGGTAGATTATATGATTTCTCGAGGGGAAGAAAAACAAGAAGAGGAACAGAGAATTGAACCTTTAAACACAGTTGCTGAACTACCCCTTCACGACCTTTACATCAACAAAGAAGACAACTTAAACCCACGATATACATTTGAGTCATTTATTATTGGACCTTTCAATGAACTTGCCCATGCAGCCTCACAGGCTGTCATTAAAAAACCTGGAATTATATATAACCCTCTTTTTATATACGGAAATACGGGACATGGTAAAACACACCTTATTCAAGCAATAGGAAACTACATAAAAAATACACAGACTGACAAGAGAATCCATTATGTAACTTCTGAAAAATTTGCACTCGATTATATGAATTCAGTACAGGGAAATAAAACAAATTATTTTAAGCAAAAATACAGAAAATACGACGTCCTTATTATGGATGACATACACTTCCTTTCCAATAAAGAGAAAACTCAAGAAGAACTCTTCCACCTTTTCAACTACTTATACGACAATAATAAGCAGATTATATTTTCATCTGATAAACACCCTAACTACATACCAAACCTTGAAGAGAGGCTGAAATCTCGTTTTGCGGCTGGAATGATTATAGATATTCCAACCCCAGACCAAGAGTCCCGAGCAGCAATTTTAAGAGCGAAAGCAAGAACAAATAACTTTTCATTAAATGAAGAGATTATAGAATTTCTAGCTGCATCAATTTCAAGTAATATAAGAGAACTTGAAGGTGTATTAAACTCGATTATTTTCCAAACTCAACTTAAAGGTAAAAATCTTGCCCTTCATGAGATTAAGAACCTTATTAAAGATAGCGCAAAACCAAAAAGAAACATAACCCCAAAAGATGTTATTAAAATAGTTGCTGATTTTTATAATATTGAAGAGGAGAGTATTTATAGAAAAACACGAAAGAAAGAGGTTATAAAACCACGACAAGTGACAATGTATCTTTTGCGGGAAGATTTTAATATATCTTACCCTTCAATAGGGGAGAAATTGGGTGGAAGAGACCATGCAACAATTATTCATTCTTGTGAGAAGATTAAAAACGAATTAAAAACAGACACATCTCTCAATCAAGAATTAAGTCAAATTAGGGCAATTATTTCTTAAAAAAAGTTTAAATAACATGTTAATATCCTATATATAAACTGTGTATAGTTAAATAATAAAATGTCATCTTTGAATAAAAAAATACTTTATATACAGACTTTTAATTATAATCCACATAATATTAATAATAAATTATCTATTTTATGGCTTTATAAAAAGGTTTTAAATACTATCCACATATTAACTATTTATATATCATTATTATCTTATATATACATATATGAAGATTGAATGTGTGAAAGAAAATATAGGGCCTGTAATATCTAAAGTTGAAAGAATTTCAGGTAAAAACCTTAACTTACAAATATTAAATAATATATGTATTGAGGTTAAGGATAAAATTGTAAAAATTAAATCAACTAACCTTGATTTAGGAATTGAAATTATTATACCTGCAAAAATTCACTCGGAAGGAATTGTTGTTGTTCCAGGTAAAGTACTTAGTGTTTTTCTTGAAAATCTTAAAAGTGATTCTATTATTATTTTAGAAAAAAAAGAAAATACACTTCTTATTTCAACAAAACATAACTCTTCAATTTTAAAAACTTATTCAGATAGTGAATTTCCAACAATACCTTTTATACAAAATAAAAATATTAATAAAATTTCATCAAAAGAGTTTGTTAATGGTTTAAAGTCAGTTTGGTTTGGTGCTTCACAGTTAAATATTAAACCAGAATTATCAAGTATTTTTATATATCCGGAAAGTAGTTCTATGGTTTTTGTAACTACAGACTCATTTCGTCTTGCAGAAAAAAAAGTTAAAATTAAAAAAGGTGAGGGTTTGGATCCTATTCTTATTCCTATTAAAAATATTCCAGAAATTATTAAAGTACTAGATGATGTTTTAGGGGATGTAGATGTTTTAGTAGATAAAAATCAAATTTCTTTTACTAAGGATGGAATATATCTCACCTCTCGTCTTATTGATGGTATTTTTCCTGATTATAAGCAAATTATCCCTAAAGAATCTATCACAGAGATTGTTGTTCTTAAGGAGGATTTTATTAATGCTTTAAAGGTGTCCCAGATATTTTCAGATAATTTTAATCAAGTAAATTTTACCGTAAACCCTAAACAAAAAAAGTTTGAATTAAAGACCAAAAATAGCGACGTAGGAGAAAGTACGCAATTAATTGATGGAATAGTAAAAGGTGAAGAAAGTAATCTTAGTTTCAATTACAAATACATTACCGACTGCTTCCAATCGATAGTGGGAGATAGTATTGTGTTGAAATTAAGTGGAATGGGGAAACCAATGGTGATACAAAGTGTTTCCGATAACACATTTACATATATTGTTATGCCAATGAATAAGTAGTATATGAATCATCTTAGTGATTATTTATTAAAGTTTAAAAAAACCCTTTTTAGGGGGCAAGAAATACGGGAAGGTATAGTAGTGATTATAAAAGAAGTTGTAGGAGTTGAGATATCTCCCAAAGATGTTGAGGTAAGAAATCAAAAATTAAAAATTTCGACCCATTCTGTAATTAAGAGCGAGTTGAAACTTAAAAAAGGTAAAATTATTTTAAGGATAAGTGAAGTTTTAGGGAAGGGAGTGGTAGAAGAAATTCTTTAATTTTGTTTCACTTCAAATATGAGAGATGATTCTGTTTTGTTAAATACGGAGTCGTACACGAGAACCTTTAGTTCATTTGTTTGTTTAATGTAGTTAAATTCTTGTGGTACAAAGAAGAAAACAAAAGGTTCTTTCATACTATTACCAATATAGATGCCATTGAGGTAGTATTCAATTTTCATTAAAGGATATCTCCCACTATAATTAATAGAAACAAGAACTTTTTCTTGCAATTCATACTGCTTCCCCCAAAGTGGATTTATAATAGAAATTTTAGGTTCAAATTCGGGTTTGTGTATATCATCAAAAGTTTGAGGAATTATAGTTTCATTAGATTCTATAATATTGTGACTCAAGACCCATTCCCGAACTTTGTACTCCCATCGCACAAACTGGGGGTCATCCGCCGGTGTCGCAGGAGAGGGCCCTTGGGGGTTATTTTTGTCTACCCAGTAAAGGATTGAATGTATTCCACCAGTAAGTACCTCGCCTTGTGTTTCTATGGGAGTGTAAGGAGTTGCTATTTTCCCTGAAATTTTATCAATAGGGAAAGATGTTCCTCCTTGCCATTTACCACGAAGTACTGGTTTGATTAAGTAAAACACTTCAGGGTCTATCTGTTGTGGCCGTACAAAACTTTCATTAGGGATAGTGGCTAAAACTTCTTGCATAAAGGCATTCCATAAAGGCGCAATAATAAAACCAGCAACTTTCTTTTCCATCGGGCTATTATCATTGTTTCCAGCCCACGCGCCAACTGCTATCGAGGGCGTGTACCCTATAATCCACGCATCACGATAGTCGTTTGTCGTACCAGTTTTAACAGCAACTTCTCTATTAGGGAAATAAAGATACGAAGTCTCTCCGAATGCTGGGGCACGAGCTTTATTGTCCGAGAGAACATCAGATATTTTTCTTGCTATTTCTGAAGGTAGCACCCTCTCCTCATTTTTTTTATTTATTTCAAGTATATTTCCACCCTTTTCTCTAATCTCAATTATCGACTGATAATGGTTTTTTATTCCATCATTCGCAAAAACACCATATGCGTTTGTCATTTCCAAAAGGGAAACCTCGCCACCTCCTAGGACAAGCGTTAATCCATAACGGCCAATATCAGTTAAACTTGTGATTCCCATATCCTTAGCAAGCGTTAAGGTGTCGTTCATTCCAGCAAGATAAAGAGTTTTAACGGAGGGAACGTTAATTGATTGCGCAAGCGCCTCTCTCATTGTAAGAGGGCCTCTAAAAATACCATCATAATTAACGGGACTGTAACACACATCTTCTTTTTTTTGAGAAGGGTTGATTGGATTCCCCTCTGAGTCACACAACGTCGAAAATTCAGTTTCTAAGTCAAAAAGCGCCGTTTCCGGCATATATCCCTTCTTAAATGCTTCCGCGTACGCAAAGGGCTTAAAAGCCGACCCTGGCTGACGGTTAAAAGCAGTTCCCACATTAAAATTTCCGTCTATTTCTGTATCAAAATAATCTCTAGAGCCAACCATTGTAAGAATTTCTCCAGTTTTTGGATTGATAGCTATAAGCGCTGCGTTTTCAGCATTAAACTTTTCTTTATTCTCTAAAGCAAATTTTTTTGTTATTTCTTCACCCTTCTTTTGCATTTCATAATCAAGGGTAGTCACAACACGCAAACCCCCTCTTTCAAGAACTTCCTGTCCATACTTTTTTTCCAAGTAATCTTTCACAAACATGACAAAGTGCGGAGCCTTAATTCCTTTTTCTTCTTGAGGTTTGAATTCTACTTCCGCTTCTTTTGCTTGTGCGTTCTCTTCTTCAGTAATAAAACCACTTCTTAACATTTCATTTAGCACAAGATTTTTTCTTTTTTCCAGTTCCTCCAAATGATTTCCATATGGAGAGTAGTAAGATGGAGCTTTGGGAAGTGCTGCCATGTAGGCAGCTTCGGGCAAAGTTAACTCACTTGCCCTCTTTCCAAAAAAAGTTTGACTCGCTTCTTCAATACCATACAAACTCCCACCATAAGGTATTTCATTTAGGTACATTGAAAGAATTGTTTCTTTATCAAGTTCTTTTTCAAGTCTTAATGCAAGTAACCACTCTTTTAATTTTCGGGAAACACTTTTTTCATTTGTGAGTAAAGAATTTTTAACAACCTGTTGGGTAATTGTGGACCCGCCTTGGCTGAATTCTCCTTTTTGCAAATTTACAAGGACTGCTCTTAAAAATGCGGTTGGCTTGATGCCATTATGTTCATAAAATTCCTTATCTTCTATAGCAATAGTGGCATTTTTTATGTGCCGAGAGATTTCTTCAAACGGAACAACAGTACGTTTAATATTTTGAAACACATCGTATAACAGAACCTTGCCCGTTCGGTCATAGATTTTTGTCGATTCAGCAACCTTTCTTTGTTCGAATGAATCGAGGGAAGGGATTTTGAAAGTAGAGACCCAAAAAATCACACTTCCAAGCGAGAAAAGAAGTACAATCGTAGCAATTATAAGGCCATTCTTAAGGATTTCTTTGTTCTGCCTCTTGCTATTTTTTCTTTCCATTGTTTCATACTAGCATTGTTTTCTGGTCGTACAAAAAAGAAAACAAGTGTGTTAGAGTTGACTATATGTTGGATAGACTTTTCTCGGAACGCGTGAATACCGACCCCCAAAAAGTGAACGAAATTCTCACTCGCGGGGTTGAAGACGTGTTTGTTAGGGAAAATTTACAAAAAAAACTTCTTTCCGGCAAGCAATTAAGAATTAAGTTCGGCATTGACCCAACAGGCTCTGGTATCCATATAGGCCGCGCGACTATTTTACGTAAACTTAAAAAATTTCAAGACCTCGGGCACAAAATCGTTTTTATTATAGGTGATTTTACTGCTCAAATTGGCGATCCTTCAGATAAGTTAGAAAAACGACCAATGCTTACCAAGAGAGAAGTAAAAGAAAATATTCTTACATACAAACAGCAAATTGCAAAAATTCTCAATACCTCGCAGGTTGAATTTCATTTCAATAGCGAATGGCTAGAGGGTCTTAATTTCCAAAAAATCTCAGAACTTGCTGAAATGTTTTCGGTTGGCCAAATGCTTGAGCGAAGAAATTTTAAAGATAGATATTCAAAAGGAGAGGAAATTTCCTTAAGAGAGTTTCTATATCCTCTTATTCAAGGTTATGACTCTGTTATGGTTAAAGCAGATATTGAAATAGGGGGCTTTGACCAATTGTTTAATCTCAAGGCTGGCCGCGTTGTTCAAAAACATTTTGGTGTTCCCGAACAAGACGTTCTTACTCTATCAATGCTTTCTGGAACTGATGGGCGAAAAATGTCTACAAGCTGGGGGAATGTCATTAATATTATGGATACTCCCTCTCTCATGTTTGGGAAAATAATGTCTGTAAGCGATGATTTGATTGAGCAGTATTTTCTACTCTGCACGGATGTGCCAACGGAAGAAATTTCAAAAATAGGAGAGTCAATAAAAAATCACACCGCAAATCCTAAGGACCACAAAGTTCGTCTTGCCAAAGAAATCGTTTCGATATATCACAGTGAGAAAGAGGCGAAAAAAGCAGAAGATGGTTTTTTCAAAGTATTTAAAGACGGCGATATACCAGATGATGCTCCGCAAGTTTCTGTAGAAAAAGGCACTGACCTTGTTGATATTCTTATCAAACAAAGAATCGTTTCATCAAAGACCGAATGGCGTCGCCTTGTTGAAGAAGGCGCTATTTATGATATTGGTAATTCTAGAAAAATAACCGAGACAAATGAAAAGGTTCCTCAAAACCTAACTCTTAGGGTAGGGAAAAAAAGATTTATAAAAATTTCCATAAAATAAAACCACTGGTAGTACCAGTGGTTTTATTTAGTCTACATTGAATCCCAACCCTCATCCTCAAAATCATCGTACGCATTCGGACCACCGCCCTTTTTTTGGCTGGGTTCCAGCTCATCTTCAAACCCTTCTTCTATGCTTAGAAACTCTTCTTCCGACATATAAATTACTTGTTGCTAACCCTTACTCACTCCGTCCAAATAGGACCTTCGTTTTTTAGGGAGCAATAAATTTGTAATGTATATCTAAATTATACGACCTTGTAATGTCTCTTTGCGAGAACTTCCTATGTTTTACCAAATGTATAAAATTTTGCAAACAGAATAGTTAACAAGTTAAAAAATTTTTAATTCACCGCGCGATAAATTGCCATATGTGTGAGACCTACAGCAATCGCATCGTACTCATCGTCGTATTGTATTTTCTTTTGAATAGGAAGAAGTCTTTGCACCATCGCTTTAATTTGTAGCTTATCGCTTTTACCATATCCAGTTACTGCTACTTTGATTTCTCCCGGTGAGTATTCATATACGGGAATATTTACAAGTCCCGCTTCATAGAGGATGACACCCCTCACTTCCGCGACCAAAAGTGCGGTTTTCTGATTTGTATTGAAAAACAATTTTTCAATTGCTAAAGCATTTGGACGGTACGTTAGAAGTAAGGCCTTAAGTGAGGTGCCGAGGTAGGTAAGACGTTTTGAGTGTGGGAGAGTTTTTTTTGTAGTAAGGCAGTCTGAATACATAAGGGAATCTTTCCCTTTTTCTTTTTTAAGAACACTTATTCCCAAGCGTTCATAGCCAGGGTCAATCGCGAGAACTATGTAGTGTGTATTACTCAACGTTAGTGAAGACTTCTTGGACTTCATCATTGTCTTCGAGGTTATTTACAATTTCCTCTAATTTTAAAGTATCAGTTTCCGAAAGTGAGACGGTAGTCTTTGGGTTCCACACATTACCTGTTTTTTCAAAGGCCCATAGAGCACTTCCAGTAGCAGCGAGTTCAAAACCACATTCCGAGAGAATATGTCGAATTTCTGCCGCTGCCTTATTTCTGTTGTCAGTTAAACCTTCGATAATGAGCGCACATCCACCAGGACCATATGCTTCATAGGTAACAGATTCCATAGCAACCCCTGTTACTTCAGTAGCCTTTTTAACAGCACGAAGAATATTTTCATTTGGCATGTTCAATTCCCGCGCCTTTTCGATAGCAGAACGCAATCCAGGAGCATCAGTATTGCCATTGCTTTTCTTTGCTTCAACTGTAATAAGACGGTTAAGTTTCGTGAAGATTTTGCTTTTTCTCCCGTCTTCAGCAGCTTTTTTATTTTTAATTTGCTTCCATTTATTATGTCCTGCCATAATAGTATTTTGTATTTTGTAATATTTCTACAGAAGTTTATTTGTTGCTTTTCCTAATGTTTTTCCCGCATACTCTCTTCCTTTTTGGGTCAGAGACCGCCCTCGAGGAGTTCTTTCAATAAATCCAATTTGTATAAGGTAAGGTTCGTTAAATTCTTCAAGGGTTGATTCTTCTTCAGAAAGTGAGGTAGCGAGAGTGTTTAAGCCAACAGGTCCGCCGTTAAATTTCTCCACAATCGTTTTCAAGATTTCTCTGTCAGACGTTGAAAGGCCCATTTCATCAATACCAAGCATCACAAGAGCTTCTTTTACCGTTTCTTCTGTAAGATCTGTCTTATGCACTTGAGCATAGTCACGACAACGTTTGAGAAAATAGTTTGCTGTTCGGGGGGTAAATCGGCTGCGCAGCGCAATTTCCTCAACTGCTTTCTCGTCTATAGAAACGCCGAGAAGTTTTGCAGAACGCTCTATAATTTTTTTTATCTCGTCTTTACTATAAAACTCAAGACGGAAAATTCCACCTGAAAAGCGACTACGAAGCGGGGAAGAGAGGAGGGCAACACGAGTCGTTGCAGCAATAATGGTAAATGGAGGCAATTCAAGCTGAACTGTGCGGGCTGACGGGCCTTTACCGATAATAATATCAAGGGACCCTGATTCCATCGCAGGATAGAGAATTTCCTCTATTGCTTTGTTGAGACGATGAATCTCATCAATAAATAAAATGTCTCCGGGAGATAAATTTGTAATTATTGAGGCAAGGTCAGCCACCTTTTCAATTGCTGGACCAGATGTTACTTTTATTTGCGTCTGTGCCTCCTTTGCAATAAGATGAGCGAGTGTCGTCTTTCCTAACCCCGGTGGACCATAAAAGAGAATATGTTCTGGTGGGTGTCCGCGCTCTTTTGCAGCCTTAAGGAGTATCTCAAGATTATCTTTAATATTTTTTTGACCAATATATTCACTCCACGTTGAAGGTCTTAACGTTTGGTCCAAGAAAGCAAACTCGCCTTCTCGGGAAGAGATGATGGAAGGGTCACTTGACATTGAAAGTTTTTCGTGCTAGACTTTTCTCCGTTAATCAGTAACGGTTTTTTCAAATCCAAGACACTAATCTCTAAGCAGCGGAGCCCTCGGGCTTTCTAGTACTTCTTTGAGGACGCTTTGGTACTACCTTAGGGTAGCTTGCTGACACTATCCTTAAAAGAAATACTTAGCTTTTAGTACGCATATTAAAGGTGCTGCTTAGAGATTTGTGTTTTGGATTTTTCTTTTGTACAAAACCACTTTGGTTTGCAGAAGAAACAGCACCCTCGCTCAATTGTACGCCTCCTCCTCTTCAAACAGCAATATTGACCTTGTTAAAAACAGTGGCGTAGATTTTTAGTCTTCTTCAAGATCAACAACACGCCTTAACTCAACAAGAGAGGTTACTCCTTGAAGAATTTTTAATGCTCCATCTTGTTTCATGTTGAGCATATTCTGCGGGAGAGCAGCTTTTTCAATTTCTCTTTCACTTGGATTTTGATTTACAATTTTTTCTATATTCTCATCTATTTTTATAGCCTCAAATATTCCCACTCTTCCTTTATACCCAGTAAAATTGCATTTCTCACACCCTTTTTGTTCCCACACAGTATTGAGTTCTACGCCCTTTAGATATGTTTTATCAGTTATAGTTCCTATAATTTTATCGATAAGTATTTTGTCTTTCCCTTGAAGCGGCATGCTTTTTTTACATTCCTTACATAGTTTTCGCACAAGTCTTTGCGCCATCGTAATGTTAATTGCTGATGTTAAAATTTTTGAATTAACACCGAGGTCGATTAAACGAGGGAAAGCACCCGCCGCGTTGTTTGTGTGCAGCGTTGAGAAGACAAGGTGTCCAGTAAGGGATGAATTGACAGCAATTTCTGCAGTTTCTGAATCTCGAATTTCACCCACCATGATGACATCAGGGTCTTGTCGCAATGCAGAACGTAATCCTTCAAGAAATGTGTATCCTTTTTGAGCATTTGTTTGTGTTTGAACGATTCCAGGGAGATGGTATTCAATTGGATTTTCAATCGTGATAATTTTTATTTCCGGAGTATGAACTTTCTTAAGAAAGGCATAGAGTGTGGTCGTTTTTCCCGACCCTGTTGGCCCTGTTGTTAGAATCATTCCATTGGGTTTTGTAATTTCATGTTCAAGTATTTTAAGTAGTCTAGGGTGGATTCCAAGCTCTTCAAGAGGAACAGAAATAGCTTTTGGATTGAGGATTCTCATCACAACTGAATCACTATATGCTCCAGGCAGTACTGACGTTCTAATTTCAATATCATCCGTTCCTAATTTAATAGTGAATCGTCCATCTTGAGCTGCTCCCTTAATGTTTAATTTAAGTCCTGAAATAAGTTTAATACGGGAAAGAAGTAGATTGTATGTTTCTTGGTCAAAATTAATAATATTGACAAGTACCCCATCAAGACGATAACGAAGGCGGACATATTTTTCTTCTGGCTCAATGTGGACGTCGGAGGCTTTGGTTGCGAGCGCACCTGCAACAATAATTTCCATGAAGCGGGAAATGCGATATCCTTTTTTCATCTCCAACACTTCTTGAATAAGTTTTTTTACGTCTTCAAGATGAGAAACATTTTTTACAAAATTTTCTATTTCTTCACTTGAAATATCAAGCGCACCACCTTTTGTTTCAAGCGAGTATGAAAGGTCTTTGTATCGCTCCCATGCACCTTCAAGACCACGAGAAGAGACCATGAAGAGAGTGGGAATATATCCAGCATTTTTAATTTCCTCAATTGCCTCAAGGGTTTGGGGGTTATTGGGTGACTGAATACCAACTTCTACCTTTCGGTCAGTGATATTAAAGACCACAACTTTTGTTTCCCGAGCTCTTTTTTCGGGAACAATGCGCAATGCGTCGCGGTTTATGGTTGCCGTTCCAAGGTTGAGGTAGGGGAGATTGTGTTTTGAGGAAAGCATCTCCGTAAGCGCTTCCTCATCCTTTTTTCTAAGGTCTTCAATTGCCTGTGTTTGTTTTTCTTCGTTAAATTGGACCATACGTATAGACTCTATATTAGCCTTTTTGGCTTTTTTCCACAATAAAGCCCAATTAAAGGCTTTGTTTCGACTTCCCTGCCCGCCGTTGCCTACGGCTGCAGGCGTTGGCAGGCGGGGACTCGGACGTTGTGAACAGAAAAAACTGTCCACACACTCTCGTTCGAGCCTGAGGCTCTCAGAGCCGAATGGCCTCGCTCGTCGAAATAAACAATATTTTAAGCTTATTTTTAGTCATTTTCTAGGCTCTTTACCGCCAGGCTAAAAACATAAAACCATTGACTTTTATCTTTAAAGGTGGTACAATTAGCTCTGGATAAGACGGATAAAGAAAAAAAC
>JBBUCK010000072.1:0-1516 GCA_038057845.1 Patescibacteria group bacterium | reverse complement strand
TTGAAGGAACAATGATAATGCCAGTGGAAGCGACAAACGCTACCTTGATGGCTTCTGCTAATTGAATCCTTAAATTACCTGTCGCCGGAGTATCCGTCGCCGTATTTCCGATAATACGGTAAGTATCACCGACACCAGTACCACGGGTAGTAACTAAATACCCACCCTGATACTTATTAGCGGCAATACTGGCAATTGTCACTTCAACGAAGTGGCTACCGACTTGCCCAGGCAGAATCGGTGATTCTGCGGCAACCGCTACGGCGGAAGCCGGAGCGACCACCACAGCGGCGGCATAAGTAGCTCCGCCACTGGCTGTCGTAGCCCCAACAAGATTTCCAGCGTTTGTGGCCGTGCCATAATAACCATAACGAAACACATTACCGTCGGCACGGGTAAAACCCTGACCTATCGGGAATTTTGGTGAAGCGTGAGTATCATAGATATTGACATCTCCGCCGACCATCATTTGTCCGACGATTGAATTGCTGTAGTATGTTGAACTATTTAACGCCATGATAGAACTCCTTTTTTAGACCTTCTGCATGTCTCAACATATCGGTCTGGTTAGATTGTGGCTAAAACATAAAGAGTTACTGCCCCAGTAGTTTTGAGATTTAACGTAAAAGTCCCAGCACTATTGGTAACATTTACTCCCTCATCACCAGCTGTTTCTGCTGATTCTGAATTTGCCCAAAAACCTTTAACATTACTTCCTAAACCTGACGCGAACGTATCCGCGTCAACTACGGAAGTGAACGTGTAAATCATTAATATTAAAGAACCTAAACTTTCACGAGTTGTTGTTGCCGCCGTTTGTGCCGCCAAATTACACCTCCTTATTACAAATAACTTTTCTTAATTCTCCTGACTTCCATCTTTCTTTTGCAGTTAAACTATTATGCTCGGAAGCAGAATTAATAAGTAAAAGATTTTCCGGCCTATCATCATCTCTTATATTATTTATATGATGAACTAATTCACCTTCAAACATAGACCTTCCAATCTTTTCTTCAAGAACAATATTGGCTCTTTTAATATATCCACCATATTTATAAGCCATTGGATGTTCTGGTTTACGAACAAAAATATAACCATTGCTCATATACCAACCTTTTCCTTTAGCTCTAAGTTTTTCTTTAGCACTTTCTGGAAATATTTTACCCATATGTGCTTTAGAAATTTTGGATTTAGTTTCTTTGCTAAGTATTGCTCCTAAACGATTCCCTCGTCCTTTCTGATGAAAAGGACGAGAAGGAATTTCGTATTTGGTTAGCAATGTTCTTATGCGTCGAACACCAACTCCAAGATATTGTGATATTTTAATCAAGCCCATATCCTTCCCAACATATAATTCTAAAAGAATTTCTTTTGTTATTTCCATGTTATCCTCCTTTTCAAGGATTATAACATAGACATTTGAAACTTTCAAGTAATAGAACTTAATTTAAAATGCCTTCTACGATTATCCGTCCACAACTGACCACGCCACAGGATATAAGCAACTCGAACCGTT
>JBBUCK010000071.1:0-3312 GCA_038057845.1 Patescibacteria group bacterium | reverse complement strand
TCAGCTATAGCCCCATCTTTTAATACGATAATGCGGTCCATCTTTCTTATTGTAGAAAGTCTGTGCGCAATGACAACAGTGGTTCGTCCTCGCATCAACACATCTAATGCATCTTGTATCAAAGCTTCCGAATGAGAATCGAGGCTTGATGTGGCTTCATCGAAAATTAGAATAGGCGCATTTTTAAGAATCGCTCTTGCAATCGCAACTCGCTGCCTTTCTCCTCCTGAGAGCTTAACACCTCGCTCACCAACATAGGTATCGTATTTTAAAGACAAATGTTCAATGAATTCATCGCAGTGTGCGAGTTTTGCTACTCTGATTACTTCATTATTGGTCGCATCACGATCTCCATATCTAATATTTTCCAAAAGTGTTCGATGAAAAAGGACTGGGTCTTGTGGTACAAGACTAATATTTTTACGGAGGCTTTCTTGGGTAACTTTCGAAATATCATGACTATCAATTGAAACAGAGCCGCTGGTTACATCATATATACGTAAGATTAATTGGACGAGAGTAGTTTTACCAGCACCCGAAGGTCCAACAAGAGCTATTTTTTCACCAGGCTTTATTGATAGATTAATGTGAGAGAGTACATTTTTTTGATTGTTAAAGGCAAAGGATACATCATCAAAAGTAATTTCCCCTTTATCTACTAAAAGGGGTTTCGCTTCGGCAACATTTTTAATTCCATATGGTGTTATAAGAATTTCAACCATTTCCTTAGAATCAGCAAAGCTTTCATAGATGTTACGGATAATTTTACTCAAAGACCATAATTGGCTTGCTATACCTATGATATAAGCCTGTATAAGCACAAAGGTACCAAGTGTGATAGCACCTTTTTGCCAAAAAATTACAGCGTAATAAAAAATCAAAAACTCAACGACATATATTAAAAATACTTGTACTGTGTCAACAAGATCTCCGAGTCGCCACGAGAATAATGTCTTTCGAGCCTGATCATCAGTAACATCTTTAAATGATTTTTTTTCGTGGGCAAATCCTGTAAAAAGTCTTACAGAATTGTGATTTGAAATACTATCAGACAACATACCTGTGGTTAGTGAGTCTGCGGCTACCATTTTCAAATCATATTTCAATTTCCAGCGGGAGAATAAGATATGGAATGTAGAAATAATGATAACCCAGAAAATAATCACAACCGAGATAGCTGGTGCTTGTTGCCATATAATTATGGTCGAGCCTATTACTGTAACAAACAGAGGAATGATACTAAAGAAAAATGTGTCAGATAAACGTTCAAATGCTCTGCTAAAACGACCAACCCGTTGGACAAGACTCCCTGTGAAATTGTTTGTAAAAAATACATATGAATGAAGCATCATGTAGTTGAAAGCATTCTGTTTGAGCTGTGCCATGACTTTTGTCTCCATTCCATTGAATAGAAAAATGGCCAATCTAAAAAATAACCAATTAATTGTATGTAGTAGGCCGACAATATAGAGAATATGTATCAAACTCTGACCAGAAGATACTTCTTTGCTAGCTTTTCCTAAAATATCAAAAAAGTCTTTGTACCAAAGCGGTACAAAAATGTTTACAGTCAGTGCTATTATTAGAAATATAAAACTACTCCAAAATTGCCATTGATATGGCCGTACCCCATCCCATAGCTTTTTCAATATGAGATGTATAGGAATATGTTGTTCAGTTTCTGTCATACAAAAAAATTATGCTGCATTTACGCAGTTTGCCTATTATACAATAGTAGTCTATTTTGACTGAATCTTTGCATCTACCATCTCCTGTGAAGAGTTGAGCTTTGTCTTCTGGAGTGATGCTAACCATAAAAGTAGTGCGGAGCAAAAGATAAATAATGCACCAAGAAAAAACATTGAGTTTACGCCAAATATTACAGAAATTGAACTTCCTACAACCATGGCTAAACCGACGGCTATTCCATCAAGTGAATGAAAATACCCATATCGTTTTCCAAGATTATTTTTCTCACTCATTTCAGCAATTAAAATCGGAACGCACACCACCTGTACCGCCATCAGGATTCCTATAATCACTTCCAGTACCATAACAGAATTAAACGAAAGATTGGTGGAAAATAGTAGCACTACACCAGCAAATATAAATTGGGTAAATATCACTGCGTTAAGATGTTTTGTAACATATCTACCAACAAGTAATGCACCTAAAGATTGGGAAAGTATAGAAATCCCAAATGCGATACCGAAATATTTGATACCAACTATTTCATTTACACGGATAACCCAATAAGGCGCAGAGATTCCTGTGCCCAAAGCGAACAACATATTTGCTATTAAAAATATTCGGTAATTCATCTCATTTAAAAATTCTCTCCTACCCACTCATTAACATCATCTTTAAGGTTAAATATTATTAGATTTTCATCTGGAGTTGGCGGCTCATAATTACTAAATGCCGCATTAAAGAAACGTTCGGGCAAATGAAATCTTTTCCTAGAGTTTTTATTGTCAGCCCATCTTTCTCGCACAATCTTTTCAGGGATATTCATAAAAATAACTTTTGTTTTCGCGCTAGCCTCTTTCGCAATTTCTCTGAGTTTATCCCTACTTACCTTACTTTGATTGGCCGAATCATAGAGAACGCTTTTACCTGCTTTTAAAGCCTCTAGACTTTTTTGGTATGACTCATCAAATATCTTTTTCCACTCTTCAGCAGATATATTCTCGTCTTCCGACCAAGTAAAGCCGTGGGCAAATTTAATATCATCAATACTCACAAAGACAAGAACTTCTTTTTTTAGAATTTCTTTCGCTAATATGGTTTTTCCAGAGAATGGCAAACCGCAGAAGATATATAATTTGGGAGGATTCATTTATATTTCTTGTTTGTTAAGAAACTCACCAAGTTCTCCGATTGTTTTACAGCCATGTTTGAGGACAGTTTCATATATTTTTTGACTTGGAATGGAGAGTTTGTTTTTGTTGCGATATTGCTTGAAGTCTAGAATAGTTTCCTTCTGTTCATCGGTAAGTAGTATATTACTAACATTAAATTCTTTCTCCCTATTATTGAAATCCTCTTCCCCAATAAACCACACATCGATTTTCCACTTTTCGTCTTCTACTCTCTGTTTCATCCCAATATAATATCCGTGTGGAAATTCCTTACCTTTTCGAGGGTCATCCCAATCACCGCCAATAAAATAACTTCTGAAGGCACCTTTAAAATATAAGTTTCGAAAAATATCAAAAACTTCTTCTATTGAAAATGGTTTAGAACGAACAACAGAAATATCGATGTCCCCATGCATCATAAGGTTTGCAGCGTATGCACCAACGAACTCAA
>JBBUCK010000070.1:0-1597 GCA_038057845.1 Patescibacteria group bacterium | reverse complement strand
AACCATAATCCGCATAAACTCGGCAAAAAATCTTAAAACGACAAACAACACAGAGTTTGTAGTATGAAGTCAGATAAGCAAGAGTTTTCTTCTTTACTACAGACTACTCGCTACGTACTACAAACTGTTTAAAAAATTGCATTGTGGGTTAATTTGCCTAGAATGGAATTATGATACCTCTGGGAGATATCTTGGGCACAATAAAAGCGACTCTATCTCAAGAAGAAAGAGCCCTGATTAGCCGAGCCTATGATTTTTCAGAAAAAATTCACGAGACACAAAAACGATATTCCGGAGAGCCATATTTTATCCATCCTACTGAAACTGCAAAAAACCTTGCGGAGCTTGGTATGGGACCTGTAACTATTGCAGCTGGGCTTCTCCATGATGTTATTGAAGATGGGCACGTGCCAGAAATAGAAATTGAAAAACAATTTGGAAAAGAGATCCTCTTTTTAGTTGAAGGAGTAACTAAGCTTGGTAAAATTCGCTATCATGGAACAGAGCGCCATAATGAAAGTTTGCGTAAACTTTTTGTGGCAATGTCCCAAGATATTCGTGTCCTTATCATCAAACTAGCTGACCGTCTTCACAATATGAAGACGTTGCAATACGTTCCCAAACACAAACAAATTCGTATCGCGCAAGAAACACTTGAAATCTATGCCCCTATCGCCTATCGCCTCGGAATTAGAAAACTTCAGCGAGACCTAGAAAATCTTTCCTTTCCATATGTCTATCCTAAAGAATACAAAGAAATAGAAGAGATTGTTAAAAAAAGACAGAATGAAGATATACAAAGAATCGAAAAATTTCACAAATCAATTATAAAAATCCTTACGAAAGAAGGCCTCATAAAGATCAGAACAGACTACCGCATTAAAAGTTTATATAGCTTATACAAAAAATACCTGCGTAAGGAAAAAGATTTTGGGAAAATTTACGATGTGCTTGCAATGCGCGTTATGGTTCAAAGCGTCGAAGACTGTTATAAAGCTCTGGGAATTGTTCATGCAACATGGCGACCACTTCCGGGAAGAATAAAAGACTATATCGCCTTTCCAAAGCCCAACGGTTATAGAGCCCTTCATACGACAATTTTTACGGGGGCTGGAGGTATTATTGAAGTCCATATAAAAACCGAGGAGATGTACAGGGAATCCGAATATGGTATCGCTTCACACCTTGCATACAAAAAAGAATTAGGAAACCAGCAAGGTACGGTTCATTCAGCACTTATGTGGATTAAAAATCTTCTTCCTTCACTTTTTTCTCTCACCAATAGAATACCCGCCAATCAGTCGTCTGTCTTAATTAAAGAAAAGGATATACCAACGTGGATTAAAGAGCTTGCAGAATATCAAACATCTCTCGCCACAAATGAAGAGAGTTTTATAGACAGTCTAAAGCCAGATTTTTTTGATGAGCGAATTTTTGTATTCACGCCAAAAGGCGACGTTGTTGACCTCCCCATAAATTCAACACCGATTGATTTTGCGTATATGATTCATTCAGACATAGGGGACCATGTGGCGCGAGCAAAAGTAAATGACAAACTAGTTTCATTTGATACAACTCTGCATAATGGCGACATTGT
>JBBUCK010000069.1:0-1333 GCA_038057845.1 Patescibacteria group bacterium | reverse complement strand
TAAACAAATTAACAAGGTTTGGTTTTTTTCCTCTGGTACTATGAATATAGTAGAAGTTCTTTAAACAAGTTCTTTTAAAACGCAAAATATAAATAAAGGAGGGAAGGCAAAATGTCTAACATTTTGGGATTGTCTCGAGTAACGAGAATACAAAAATTTGTTACTTGGCTGTTTGTTATGGCTCCTTTTGTTGGAGTAGTTTTGGCAGTATGGCTGTCTTGGGGCAAAGGTGTTGACTATCGTCAACTTACCCTATTGATTGTTTTTTATTCTGTGACTTTTGTGGGTATAACGGTTGGTTTTCACCGTTGTATTACTCATAAGGCTTTTAAAACCCATCCTTGGGTAGAAAGCCTCCTTGCCATCTGCGGTTCAGCAGCCGCCGAGGCTCCAATAAAAGAATGGGTGCCGTGGCACAGAATTCATCACAAACACAGTGACAAAGAGGGAGATCCCCACTCACCGCATTTATTTGGTGAGGGTATGAAAAATCTTATACGCGGATTTTTTCACGCTCATGTTGGTTGGCTTTTTAACCCCCCTCTTGAGGGTTTGAAAAGATACATCCCGGATTTGCTTGAAAAACCGCACTTAAGACTCATATCAAGACTTTCTCTGTTATGGATAGCACTCGGCCTCCTTTTACCTACTGTTATTGGAGGAATTTGGTGCCATTCATGGAAGGGAGCCTTCTTAAGTTTTTTGTGGGGAGGTTTGGTCCGAATTTTCCTTGTCCATCATATGACATGGAGTGTTAATTCCGTGTGTCATATTTGGGGTGAGCAGCCATTTAAAACTGATGACCATAGTAAAAATAATAACTGGCTCGCGATTCCTTCGTTTGGAGAGTCCTTCCACGGTTGGCATCATGTTGATCCGAGTTCCGCAATACATGGCGTTCTTCCTGGACAGATTGATATCAGTTATTGGTTCATTTGGCTTCTTGAAAAATGCCGTCTTGCTTGGGATGTGCATAGACCATCCAAAGAGAAAATTCTGGCAGCGTTTACGCCAGAAGGATTCAGGCAGTATGGGTATGCGTTTGTGTAATAGGTAAATATAAAGACCCCGTGGCTATAAAAGTACGGGGTCTTTATTTTTTGAATATTATATAATTTAGGTGTGAAAAAACTTTTCAAATTTTCTTTTTTTCTCCCCATACTTTTTCTTTCCTTTCTTATTTTTTTCTTTATTTTCAAATCAAATGTAGGGCCAACAGATGCTCTGGTTTCTTTAGGGGACACCATGATTGCAGTTGAGGTAGTGAAAAGTCCTGCTGAACGTACTCTTGGATTGTCGGGCAGAGAAAGTTTGGAAGGAGGAATGTGGTTTG
>JBBUCK010000068.1:0-15661 GCA_038057845.1 Patescibacteria group bacterium | reverse complement strand
AAAAAGGAGGCAAGAATGAGAAAATGCTATCTGTGTCCCCGAGAAATCACCAATTGTTTTGGTTTTGTGAAAGCAGGCGATTTTCTTGAATACATTGATGGCAAAAGAAAGGCAGATCAAATTCGAGAACTCTGCGGTCACTGTGCTTTACTGCCTCTTTGTATGAATGAAAGTCAGCTTAATTCGTTCTTTTTAAAAATTGGCTGGTTAATGCCCCAACTTTCAAAGTAAATTATTTTTAGAAAAGGAAAGGAGGAAACTATGCCTTTGGACTTACGAGACGCGTTGATTTGTTTAGCAGTGATGAAAGAAATGGGATCTCCGCGTTGGGAAGATATCAAGGTGGGCATCATAAGGCGCGATATTCCTCCTACGGCCGTAGACCTTCCAAGAGGAAGAGTCGTGCTGTTCTGGGAAGAAAAAGGTATTCCGCCCACGATTACCATTGAATATCCCATGACAGAAATGGAGGTGATTCGGCAAAAATCAAGGGGAACCCCTGTTTTTACAACGGGAACAACAATGGGTGTACCAGCCAATTATGTGCAGAAGATTCCTGTGAAGTGTATTAAAGAAAACTTCTAAGGACCAAAAAAAAGCCCCGAATAATTTCGGGGCTTTTCAATTGGTAGATTCCTTGCGTTAAGGCGAGAGGCAAGTGATAACTACTTTGCGAATTTTGTCGTAAAGGACTATAAGTTTTGTCTCTTGAAAGACGATTTCATGCTTCTTCACTCGATTGTTGCAGTGTTCAAGAAACTTCGATTTGCCATTTTGAACCATTTGGACAATGTTTCTTAATTCGCGCTTGTTTAAGGTGAGCCCGTATCTTTCTTTCGCCCGACGTTTAAAATGAATTCGGAGTGACTGCGACTTAGTCATCATTGAACTGCCTCCTTTTTTTGTGCAACCGATTCTTAATGTATTACTAAAACAAAACAGAGTCAAATTTGTTTTAAGTAGTATGATATTCTAAAGGAGCCCTATGCAACCAATACACATTAAGGTGAAAGTGAAAGCTGGAGCAAAAAAGGAAAAATTTACGGTCCGAGCGCCTGATAAGTTTGATATTGAGGTTAAAGAAGAAGCTCAAAATAATATGGCGAATGCTCGTGTACGGGTTCTTGTAGCGAAACATCTTGATGTGTCACTTTCTCTTATTCGTATTGTTTCTGGCCATCATTCTCCTTCAAAAATCATTATCATTGGAGGCAGGTAATCTCCTCTGGTATAATAAGAGGTGAATGAATCCCGATAGTGTTACACAATTTGCTACTATAATCTCTAGCGGGGTGTATAAGGAAATCATGAAAAACAACACATTAATAGTAAATTTACGTCAGCCCAAGGCTGACTAACACTATCGGGATGAAAACAAACACTAAAGCAACAAATATCATACTTACCTCGGAACTTCGAGATTATATCGATAAAAAATTAGCGGGAGTTGAAAAGTTTCTCGACCCGAATGATACAAGCATTATGTGCGACGTGGAAGTAGCACGAACGACTGCGCATCACAAAGCAGGGGAAATCTTTCGTGCGGAATTTCATATCCATATCGCAGGTAAATATTTAACTGCAGTTTCTGAAAAAGACAATATCAATGCCGCGCTTGATGAAGTGAAGGATGAAATTATTCATTCTCTCAAATCATATAAAACAAAAAAAGATACTCTTTTTAAAAGAGGAAGCGCAAAAATAAAAAATATCTTGAAAGGCCTCCCGTGGAATTGAGTTTCTATGGCATTTTACATCCAAAACAAAAGAGTCCCTCCTGTGATAAGCTATCTCTTTCTTGCGTGGGCGCTCTTTTTTTCAGTTTTTATGCATATTCTCTATAAAAGTGAAATCAAGGCAGAGGAGTTGACTTCACTTTCCCTTAATCCAGAGGGAGTGAAAGTGGTTCCCCAGCAGAAAAACTAAAAAACCACTTTTTCTCCGCGCTTGAAGTCTTCATATCCCATTTCCTTTTTTCCTTCTGGTTTTACGCGCTGTATTACAAACTGCCCGTTTTCAAATTGGGCTTTTGTCACGATGACACGCATGTCTTTTTGATTGCGTTTAGTTAAAAAATAAACCCCTACAGAGTGTCGATAGGCAAGATATTTTTTCCAAGTTTTCGTAGGAGAATCATTGAGATTAAGTTCTCCGTCTTTTGTTTCTATTTTCTTTGTGTATGTCGCTTTGCTCTCGTCTTGTGGAATTTCATGAATTTCATTACGTATCAAAGCAGGAATAATTTGGGTAAGCATTTTTCCTCCAATTTCCGCTAACATCTTCGAAGCAATTTCCGCATCTTGCGGCCACGCAATATCAAGTTTTTCTTGCGAAATTATTGGTCCATGGTCCATTTCAGCGTCAACGCGCATGATTGTAACACCAGTTTCTTCGGCAAGGAGTATCGCGCTTTCAATTGGTGTAGCACCTCGGAATTGTGGAAGAAGCGATGGGTGAACATTTAGGGTACCATGCTTTGGAAACTCAATAACAGAGAGAGGAATTATTTTTCCGTACGCGGCAACAACGAATAGGTCATAGCTTTTAGCTTTTAGCTTATAGAAAAAATCAGGGTCTTTTAGTTTTGCTGGCTGGAGAAAATCGATTTTATTTTCTTCCGCCCAGATTTTAATTGGAGGAGCGGTAAGAATGTGTTTTCGTCCCACAGGTTTATCAGGAACAGTAACAATAAGCATCGGCAGGAAAGCATTTTGTTTAAGCACTTCAAGAACTCTCACCGAGAAATCCGATGTGCCGAAAAAAGCGATACGGGGGGTATTATTCATCCCGTTAGAGACAGGTCGCGGTCATCCACGCCTGTTGGTAATTATGTTTATAAAGATGTAACTGGATACTTTTCATAATTCTTTCTTATTGTTGTATGCGACCGCGGTCTCTAATGGGATTCATGATGCGGAAGAACCTTCGTCCTGAGCCCCTCGGTGCCTCCGCTCGGGATGAAGCGCCTGCCCAAGGATTTTTTCCTTAAGATGTTCCGGTATAATTTCTGCTACATTTTTTGCTTTATCCGTGAAAAGGATGCCGTTTAAGTGGTCAGTTTCGTGCTGAAATATTTGTGCGAGAAGGCCATGACCGTCGCGCTTGAATTCTATGGCATTTTCATCGTATGCGAGTATGCTTACCTTAACTCTCCGTTTTACTTTTCCGTAAAGGTAACGCACACTTAGGCACCCTTCTTCAGTTTCTTTTTTTTCTTTGGACATCCGGGTGATGTGCGGATTGATGAAAATAAGATCTTTCTCGAAAGCCCCTTCCTTACCTTGGAGCGTGGTGAGAATTTTTCCAGAAACAATAAATATGCGAAGAGATTTACCTATTTGTGGCGCAGCAATAGCAACTCCGTCTTCTTGCGAATCAAGAGCTTTTTTCATATCTTTGAGGATTTTTGCAATTTTAGGACTTTTAATATCCTCAACAGGAACCTCTTTAGCAATACGCCTAAGGAAGGAGTCTTCTTTTTGAAGGATTGTTATCATCCTTAAAATTTATATTAAACCTAGGACTTACGCAATCGGCGCATTTCATCGTTGCGCCACGCAAAATATCGCTCACCATACATTATGTATGGCTCACACTATTTTGCTTGCGCGCCTCAAACTGCATCCAATTGCGTAAGTCCTACATTAAAGGCAACGAGATTTTTTATTCAACCTCACTAGTTTAAAAGACTTTCCGGGTCTACTTCAACAAGGACAGAAGGGGGCAAAGAGCGTAATTTTTGCACAAGATTCCTATCAACCCATTTGTCTCTAGGAATTTTCATGACTAAATTTAATCCGTATGCTTTTTCTGTTGGTCCCGCAATGGTAGGGAAGATATCTCCCATATATTCTTGAAATTCCCCCTTGAGTTTTTCCATCAAATTTTCCACCGTGTTTTTTCTTCCACGTATAGCAATTTTTATGATGATTGAAAATGGAGGATAGCGGAGCTTTTCTCGAATAGTCACTTCGTCTCTGTAAAAATCAATGAGATTTCCCTTAATCGCATAATCTAAAATAAGTTGGTCAGGGTTACGTGTCTGGATAAGAAGTTTTTTTTGCACATTACTTCGCATTGTCAGAAGAATGTAGAGAATTTTTTCATTGATTCTGAAATCGGCAATTGAAAAAAGTGAGTCCATCGAAACAACCGCGGCATTTTCGATGTTGCTCAAATAGAGAAGTGCCATTTCAGTACCAAGTAAAATACTACTTGGAGTATTTTCAAATTTCTCCGCAATGTCTCTTGCTTGCTTGTATGTTCTCGCTTTATCTTTATCAAGTCTAAACAGCTTAATTGTCGGAAATAGTTCCTTGATTTCTTCTTCAACACGTTCAATACCTATACCGAGCGCTTTTAAGCGCCAACTACCACAATATCTACACGTCTCTTTTGCATTTCGTTCTTCTTTACATACAGGGCAGAAAAAGAAATTTTCACGCTCTGCTCGATAAAGCATCATCGGCGCGCCACATTGTTTTGATACAACTGTATGTCCGCAATCCTCGCAGACAATTGAGGGAGCAAGTCCTTTTCTTGCCGCAAAGAGAAAGAGTCGCTCATTATTTTGCTTTGTTTCTTCAATGAGAGTTTTGAGTTCGGAACCAATAATCTCAAATTTTCCCTTGCTACCTGCTTTATTTTTCATTGAGACAATGTGTGTATCAGCGTGAAGAAGCGAGCGGAATTTTGGCGGTATTAATTCAAGATACTCTCCGTTTTTATAATGAAAAAGAGTTTCTACACGAAGAAGGGTATCTCCTAAAATAAGTCGCTTTCCACTTTTACGTGCGAATATTTCGGCAAATGTCCTAATATCAATAAGGGGTCTCTTTTGCGTTTTGTAACTTCTAGAACTTTCACGTTCAATAATGATTGTTGAAATATCTCCTCGCGGGATAGAAAAAAACATTCCTGTTGCGATAATGAGTACTGGATGAGGTTCTGTAACAATTTTGTCCCATGTTTCTAGAACATCATTCTTACTCATCCCGCCATGGATAAAAAAAGTATATGCCTCAATCCCTTTTTCAAGAGTATCCCTTGCTTTTTTAATGTCTTCTACTGTAGGAAGGCAAAAGAAGACGGAAGAATGGCGGGCAAATTCTTCACGTATAAGGCTTTTATAATTCGCAAAACGTTCAGGCGTGTCAGTCTGTATGATAAAACGCTCTCCCTTGACTAGAGTTTTTCCGATTAAAGGGGGACGAGCGAGGCTTCCCGCATTTTCTATAATGTTTTTGGGGATAAAGGAACTTACCACTTGTCCTGTTGTTGTTGCAAAATATTCCGCTGCTTCTTCCGCGCTTTCAATAAATTCCGGCGCAAATAGGGAAAAGGCTTCCACACTTTCTATTTTTTTAATTGCGAACGCAGCCCGTTTGATATCCGCCTTAAGCTCTAACGCATTTTCTTTTCTGATAACAAGGGCGGAAATTTTTCGATTACGAACAGGAACCTTAATGATTGCTCCCAAAGGAATGTCACTGTTTGTGAAATACGAGAGGTGTTCTTTAAATATTCCTTTAGCAATGGGAATACAGTGAATTATTTTTAATCCCGTTTCTTGTATTGGATTGTTATCCATCCCGTTAGAGACAGGTCGCGGTCATCGCGATCTGTGTATATTCTTTCTTATAAATATATGTTCGACTTTCTAGCATGATTTTTGATTAAGTGGTACGCGACCGCGGTCTCTAACGGGATCCATAGAGAGGCCTAAAAACTGATTTCCATTAATTTTTTTCCATCAAGGACAAAGAAACCAGTAAAGTTTTCTTTATAGAAGCGAGGGTTCTCGCCAGTGTAGAGTGGTTGAAAATTCTGAATGCCAACTGGGCCAACTTCCAGAGCGTACACGCCGTCTTTAAGTGCAATCATAATGATATCCCGTTCCTTCCCATAAAAATCGGTACTTTTAATCGGTGATTCTGTTGTAATAATCGTAACGAGCGAAGGACATGTTTTATCATCTGTGCAGGAAAAATACCACGGCTTTTTTTTATCTTCTCCACGCCATTCTGCAATAATTTTATTTCCTCCTTCCACCCACACAGCAAGCGTTCCATCAGCAAATATTTTTGGATTACTTACGTTTGGTAGAGAGGATTTATTTATAAGATTTACTAATTCGCGATACCGCGGATGACTTTGCAGGAGCTCTGCCACCTGCACTACTCTTGGTGTAATAAATGAAGAAATTTCTATCGTCTCATGTTCTTTGACAATTATGTTTTTACCCCACGGCCAAAAATTTTCTTGAGTGACAAAGATAGTGTGTAGACGCGGAGAGAGACCTGATAAAGTTATTTTCTCATCATCTACCTGTGTAATTGTTTTCAATTTGTCATCGACAATTACTTGACTGGAGCCTTTAGGGACAGACAAAATAATTGTTCCTGGTGCTTGCAGTAATAGGTTGGGTCCAAATGAATATCCATTCAAAAGAAGTGTCGTTATGAGAGATCCTAAAAGGAATAGAACCACAAGGCCTCCATACGTAAGAACTTTACGTGATTTTTTAATTGTCTGTAACATGTACTATATCATTTCAGAAAAGACCTAAAAATTCAATTAAACTGCCAAAAACCGTAAATTTGTAAAAGGCATATAAAGGGCGTAGTATATGGAAAATGGATCCCGTTAGAGATAGGTCGTCTTCAGACGACCGTTGTTTAAGGATGGATGTTAAGTAACATAGCGCTATAGGTCAGATTGAATTTATGGATTATTTATTAATAAAAAATCTCTAACGGGATGAACGATCAATTTCTTATTCAAGGTCTAGCTGGTAAGCGTCTTTTGAGGGGAACCGTGCCTATTCGTGGTTCAAAAAACGCCATTCTTCCGATAATGGCGTCTTCAGTTCTTTTTAAGAAAGCGATTACCGCAAGCAATGTGCCACACATTGAAGATGTCTTGCGAATGTCCGAACTTTTAAACCTCCTCGGAGCAACACCAATCTATAGTGAAGAAAAACACACACTCACTATTCACGGAGAAAAAATTAAAAATCCTACATTGGACACTGAAATTGCTAAACGCCTTCGTGCTTCAATCATTTTGTCAGGCCCGCTTCTTGCTCGATTCAAAAAAGTGTCTTTCCCGTACCCTGGAGGATGTGTTATTGGCAAGCGTCCAATCGATTTGTTTATTGAAGGTTTCAAAAAAATGGGCGCACAGGTTTTAGAAAAAAATGAGCGATTTTTGATACGCGCACCAAAGGGACTTAAAGGAGCAAAAATTTTTTTCAAAGTTCAAAGTGTCACAGCGACGGAAACTTTTCTCATGGCGGCAGTGCTTGCTCAAGGAAAAACTATTCTTAAAAATGTTGCTTTAGAGCCTGAAGTCACGAGTTTAGCCTTATTTCTCAAGGCAAACGGTGCTCATATAGAGGGTATTGGGACTACTACGCTTGAAATTGTGGGGGGTAAATTACTTACACCGACCGTTTCCCACAAAACAATCCCTGACCGTCTTGAAGCAGGAAGTTTTCTCATTCTTGCGGCGCTTACTTCAAATGATTTGAAGATTACCAATTGCAATCCAGAGCACCTTGAGTCTTTAATTGAAGTATTAAATGAGTTGGGTGTGAAGCTTAAAGTGGGGAAGGATTATATTCATGTTCTTGGTATTGAAAAAAAGAAACATCTTGGACAGATTAATATAAAAACTCACGAATATCCCGGTTTCCCAACGGACTTGCAAGCACCGCTTGTTGTTTTCTTAACGCAACTTGAAGCAGAGAGTGTTGTTTTTGAAACTATTTTTGAAGGACGTTTGAGCTATACCGAAGATTTAAAAACAATGGGAGCAAATATCATTATCTGGGATTCTCAACGAGTTCTTGTGAAAGGAAAGACACCACTCAAAGATAAAGAGCTCCATGGGCCAGATATCCGTGCCGGTCTCGCTTTTATCATTGCGGCAATAATTGCCAAGGGCAGTTCTGTTGTGAATAATGTCTACTACATTGACCGTGGGTATGAACGTATAGAGGATAGACTTAAAGCGATTGGCGTTCGTATCACTCGTCGGGCACGCGCTGATGTAGAAGTAGTAAAGGACCCAGCGGCAAGCCGACAGGGCATTGAAAGCGCTCGCGGACTCGCCCAGTCGCAAGGCAGAGCCTTGCGGCATTCAACCTTTGCTCCGTCGTCACTCGGCCGAAGTAGAAGCGAAGACGCTTCCACTTCTCCCTCGCTAGACGGAGTAAAAAAATAGTTATGGCTTGGTTTTCAAAAAAACTTGGAATTGATCTTGGGACGGCAAACACACTTGTCTATGTGCCAGGGAAGGGTGTTGTATTAAACGAACCATCAGTTGTTGCAGTTTCTGAAGAGGATAACAGAATTCTTGCGGTAGGTGTTGCTGCAAAAGAGATGGTTGGCAAGACACCCGAAAGCATTATTGCGTATCGTCCAATGCGAGACGGTGTTATTGCTGACTACCGTGTGACAGAAGCGATGCTCCGTTATTTTATGAATAAAGTTCTCGGAAGATGGAATTTTATTAAGCCAGAAGTACTTGTTTCTGTTCCTGCAGGGGTAACTTCGACAGAACGTCGCGCCGTTATCGAGGCGGCTATCAAAGCGGGCGCGCGAAATGCCTATGTTGTCAAAGAGCCGATTCTCGCCGCGATTGGCGCGGGGATTCCCATTCATGAAGCGGCTGGACATATGGTTGTTGATATCGGCGGAGGAACGACGGATGTTGCCGTGATTTCCCTTGGAGGGATTGTTGCTTCAACTTCTGTTAAGGTTGCGGGGGACAGAATTGACCACGCAATCGCCGACTACATCAAACGAACATTTAACCTTGCGATTGGTGAAAGGACTGCGGAAGAAATCAAAATAAAGATAGGCTCTGCCTTGCCGCTTGATGAAGAGCTTGTCGCAACGATTAAGGGCCGCGATTTTATTTCGGGTTTGCCGCGTTCGATTGAAATCAAGACAAATGAAGTAACGAAAGCAATCAGTAAGGAACTTCAAGAAATAATTAAAGCGATTAAGAACGTTCTTCAAGAAACCCCACCTGAACTTTCTTCGGATATTATTGACAGGGGCATTATCATGACCGGTGGTTCTTCTCAACTTCGTAATATTCCTGAACTGGTCTATCGTCGTACTGGTGTTAAAGCTATTCTCGCCAAGGACCCCTTTTTCTGTGTTGCTAAAGGAACAGGTATCGCACTCAATCACTTAAACCTCTACAAAAAAACTATTATCGCTAAAAGATAGAAGACACTCGTATTTCTTTTTCCAGAGCACGGATATTTTTTTACTAAAAAATTCCTCGAGTTCGCGCCGTCGCGCTCACTAGTCTCTGGAAAAAGAAGTACTCATTCTAACTAAGGGAAAAGATATGCAATTCTTAATCAATACATACAAAAAAACTGCCACATTGCACCATGCATATCTTATTCAGGGTGAAACAGAGCACATCTTTCCCACACTTGTTGAATTTTTTGAATCTCACGTTGGCATTAAAAGTAAAGGCAATCCCGACTTTTGGCATGCAACATTTGGAGTTTTGGGGGTCGAAGAGGGGAGAATTATTAAAGAACGCCAGTCTCTGACTTCATTTGGGGGTGGACTTAAAGTTTTTATTGTTTCAGCGGACAGTGTGACGTTTGAAGCACAAAATGCTCTTCTCAAGGTATTTGAAGAACCTACTCCAAAGACACATTTTTTTCTTATCCTTCCTTCGACTGAAGCACTCCTCCCGACATTTCTTTCAAGGGTTTTTTTATATCGTTATGAAAGTAACAAAGAAAGCGATTTTGCTAAAGAATTTCTAAAAGCGACCCCTACTGCACGCATTACCTTGCTTGCTAAAATGATTGAAGAAAAAAATAGGGGAGAAGCGCTTTCTTTTTTGAATGGACTTGAAAAAACTCTTCGAGAATCAAAAAAAGAACTTACCAAAGATGACGTATTTGTGTTTGAAGAAATCATAAAATGCCGCGGCTATCTTTCCGACCGCTCTCCTTCATTCAAGACAATTCTTGAATACATTGCTCTTATTGTTCCATCTTTGAAATGAGTGAATTGGATTTTTCCTTTGGTTTTGCTACTATCTTAAGGACAGTGAGTAGTCAGTAGTGCGTAGTTCGTAGGTAAAAAAACACAAAGAAAAAAAATTCCTTATAATCTTTATACTCACTACCCGCTACAAACTAATAACTATTTTTAAAATGGCCTACAATTTTTCTTCATTCAAACAAAATATCGCTGAAATTAGCTCTTGGCTTTCAAAAGAATTTGCTGCTGTCCGAACTGGACGGGCAACACCGACACTTCTCGACGGAGTTGAAGTTTTTGCCTATGGAGTGAAAAGCGCTCTTAATCAGGTAGCAAGCATTGCCTCCGAAGGCCCAAAAACTCTTCGTGTTGCTCCTTGGGACGCAACCCAAATAAAAGAAATAGAAAAAGCGATTAATGTTGCCAATTTGGGCGTTTCTGTTGTTGTTGATGATAAAGGTCTTCGTGTTATTTTCCCTGATTTAACTGCTGAACGTCGGCAATCGCTTATAAAAATTGCGCGGCAAAAGCTTGAAGAAGCAAAAATTTCTCTTCGAGTGGAACGTGACAAAATATGGCACGACATACAGACTAAAGAAAAAGAGGGAACTCTGACGGAAGATGAGAAGTTTCGATTTAAAGAAGAAATGCAGAAACTTGTGGATGAAGCGCAAAGAAAGTTTGATGAAAGCGCCTCACGAAAGGAAGCTGAAATTGAAAGTTAATCATGTCCATTCTTATTTTTGCAGTTATTCTTGGAACACTTGTTCTCGTCCACGAGTTCGGGCATTTTATTGTCGCTAAACGTTTTGGTGTCCGGGTAGATGAATTCGGAATTGGTTTTCCGCCACGTCTTTTTGCTTTTCGAAAAGGCGAAACTGAATATTCTCTTAATCTCATTCCACTTGGTGGATTTGTAAAAATTTTTGGTGAAGACCCGGAAGATACATTGTCTCCAGAAAATAAGGAACGAAGTTTTTCTTCAAAATCTAAATGGACACAGGCAGCGATTCTTGTTGCGGGTGTATTTTTCAACTTTGTCTTTGCGTGGTTTTTACTTTCAATAAACTTTATCTCTGGCGTTGACGTACCAGTCACATATAGAGAAGGTGTTGTGAATGCTCGTCTTATGGTGACGTACATTGTTCCACAATCTCCTGCAGAAGCAGCCGGCATACATGCTGGCGACGTTATTCTTTTTCTAGAAGAAGGTGGACGTGCTCTCCAAGATATTACCCCCGAAGACGTTTCTAATTTTATTGCTTCATCTAAGGGAGAAATTACTTTTCTTTACAAACGAAATGAGGAAACAAGAACAGTGGTTATTTCTCCCACGGATGGAATTTTGCCTGAGAAAAAAGCCATTGGTATTTCGATGGACCTTGTAGGAACAATCAAACTTCCTATACATGAGGCTGTTATAGAAGGAGCCAAAACAACCTCGCAATTGATATATGCAACTACTCTCGGACTCTTCACTTTTTTTGACAGTGTCTTTCGTGGAACAGGAGATTTTTCTCAAATTAGCGGTCCAGTAGGAATTGTTTCAATGGTTGATGATGTCTCACAGCTTGGTTTTTTACATATTATTTCTTTTGCCGCACTTATTTCTATCAATTTAGGTGTTATTAACCTTCTCCCATTTCCAGCACTTGATGGTGGAAGACTCTTCTTTATTTTTATCGAAGCTATTATACGTCGACCTATTAAACCAGTATTTGTGAGAACTGCTCATGGCTTGGGATTTGTCCTTCTTATTCTTCTTATGCTTGTTGTTACTTTCAACGATATCGTGCGTCTTTTTTAGAAATAGTTGACAAAATATAAAGATATTATAAAATCGTTTTTGGCTTAGAACCTTTAAAACCTTGAACTTGAGTCCTTTAATAAAAGGAGGTAAGTATGGGAAAGTGGGCTTATGATTACTCAAACGACGAATTAGTCAAGGCAGTAATCCAACAGGCGGCACAGGCAGGAATCTCAAATTCCGGAGTTATGTTTGATTTCACAGCAGGCTATCGACTTGGAGAACTTCGTTATTTAAGGGGAGTGCTCCTTGCCCGGCTTGATAATGTCAGACCACCTTTTGAAATAGGGCAAGTAGTTGAGGCAAGGAAAGGTAGGTATATTTACACGGTCCAACGTATCTTTTATGAAGGAAGCAATAAATGGATTCTCTCATTCAGAGGTGCTGAAGAAAATCAGTATTATTACGCTGAAAACTTCAAAAAGGTCGATGTACCAGTAAAGGTAAGATAACTTGATTTTACGCTCTATGATAAGCTCTCCAATTTCAGCCCCCGCATAAAAAATTTATGCAGGGGCTTTTTATTTTTCATAAATTTGATTAGGACTTATTTTTCCGCTACTATGGTGATAATGTTACAATCTCATCTCTTCACAAAAACCCGTAAAGAGACTCCTAAAGATGAAGTGTCAAAAAACGCCCTTCTGCTTATACAGGCGGGTTTTATTCACAAAGAAATGGCTGGAGTCTATTCTTACCTTCCTTTAGGGTTACGAGTGTTTAATAAAATTTGCAATATTATTCGCGAAGAAGTTGAGGCGATTGGCGGACAGGAAGTTTTCCTAACTGTATTTCAGGATAAGGCTGTCTGGGAAAAAACAGGACGATGGAGTGACGAACTTGTTGATAATTGGTTTAAGACTGAATCAAAATATGGAGGTCAGCAATACGGACTTGGTTTTACTCATGAAGAACCTTTGACCGCGCTTGTAAAAGATTATGTGCAATCCTATCGTGATTTACCGATAGCGATTTATCAAATCCAGACAAAATTTCGCGACGAAAAAAGACCAAAAAGTGGGGTTATGCGCGGGCGGGAATTTGTTATGAAAGATTTGTACTCTTTCTCTCGCACAGAAGAAGAACATAATATTTTTTATGAAAAAGCAAAACAAGCGTACACAAATATTTTTAAACGTGTGGGACTCGGTGACAAAACTCACCTTACATTTTCTTCCGGAGGAACATTTTCAAAATATTCTCACGAATTTCAAACTGAATCTGAATCAGGAGAAGATATTATTTACGTTGACACTAAAAGTGGTTTGGCTGTAAATAAAGAAGTTCTTAATGATGAGGTACTCAAGGATTTAGGACTTTCTCGCGATGCACTCATAGAGAAAAAAGCTGTTGAAGTTGGAAATATTTTTAGTCTTGGTACTCGATTTTCAGAACCTTTTGAACTTGTGTATTCTGATGAGAAAGGAGAGAAGAAACCCGTCATTATGGGAAGCTACGGTATTGGGCCAGGTAGAGTGATGGGTGTTGTTGTAGAGACATTGAGTGATGATAAGGGTATAATCTGGCCTGCCTCAATTACGCCCTTCCACGTGCATCTCCTACGTCTTGGTGATAAAAAAGAAGTTGTTGAGGCGTCAGAAAAGACCATTACTCTCTTAGAACAGGCGGGAATTGAAGTTCTGTACGATGATAGAGATGTTTCCGCAGGAGAAAAATTTGCAGATTCAGACTTACTTGGAATTCCAGCCCGTTTTGTTATTAGTGATAGAATGGTTGCCGAAGGAAAAATTGAAGTTAAGATGCGTAAGGATGGTGTGGTAACTACCATTGACAATAGTTCTTTATCTCTAGAATATCTCAATCAGTTGAAGGATTTGTAGTCTTTTTTATCGAAATATAGATATGTTTAACAAAAGGTTGGAAAAACTGTATACCTTGTTTTCAAACGATATTGGTATCGACCTCGGTACCGCAAACACTCTTGTCTATGTAAGAGGGCGGGGTATTGTCATAAACGAACCTTCTGTTGTTGCTGTCAATCAAAAAACTGGTCAAGTTGTTGCAGTTGGGGCGCAAGCAAAACAAATGCTTGGACGAACTCCTCCCCACATCATACCTGTCAAACCTCTTGTTGATGGGGTCATCTCTGACTTTGAAGTAACGGAAGAAATGATTGCTTATCTTTTGAATAAAGCGCAAGATCACTCGCGAAAACTCTTAGGTCCTCGTGTTGTTGTTGGTGTTCCATCAGGAATCACAAATGTTGAAATTCGGGCAGTGCGGGACGCGACACGAAACGCTGGAGCACGTGAAGTGCATATTGTGGAAGAACCAATGGCTGCGGCAATCGGTATTCGATTACCCATTCTTGATGCAGTAGGAAGTATGGTAGTGGATATTGGCGGTGGAACAACAGACATTGCGGTAATTTCTTTAGGAGGTATTGTTCAATCAAAAAATTTACGTATTGCCGGAGAACGCTTGAACAACGACATTATTGCCTATATCCGAAATGAATTTAAAATTCTTATTGGAGAAAAAACCGCTGAAGATATAAAAATTGAGATCGGCACGGTAGTGCCAGAAGCAACTCCGATTGAGTCTACTGTTAAAGGTCGTGATCTCATTACAGGCCTTCCAAGAGAAGTGATTATTACTGACGCTGACCTTAGAGAGGCAATGTCTCAATCAATCGACACGTTGATTGAATCAACGAAGGGGGTGCTCGAAACAACTCCACCAGAACTTCTTTCAGATATTATGAGAAAAGGAGTTTATCTTGTCGGTGGCGGTGCGCTTATCCGCGGACTAGCCCAAGTAATTGAGGACTATATTAAAATTCCTGTCCACATTGCTCCCGACCCGCTTACTGCAGTTGCTCGTGGTGCTGGAATTATTTTGGAAAATTTAAATGCATTTAAAGATGTCTTAATTGTTAACGAAGATGAACTACCTCCTCAAGAGTAAAAGAACACCGGCACCACGAAGAAAACAATTTCTTATTTCTTTTGGAATTTTTACTATTGTTATTTCTCTTTTTTTTCTCTTTCCTTCTTTTTTTTCTGGTACTTTTTCCTATGCAGCCCACACAGTATGGAGTGTTGAACAGACTGTGTTAAGCCAAAGTGAAGGTTTAATCGCTTTTTTCGCTTCTCGTACGCAGCTGTTGAAAGATAATCAATCCCTAAAAGATGCATTATATGATGTTTCCTCTACGCACACAGCAAACACAGTATTACGAGCTGAAAATGCAAGATTGCGAGGAATATTAGAGAAAGTGCCCGAGGGACGAGAAAGTATTCTTGCATCAGTCCTTGTACGTCCTCCTCGCACACCTTTCGATATCTTGATTGTTGACGCTGGGTTTAATCACGGTATTAAAAAAGATTCTATTGTTACTTCAGCAGGAGTTTTGTTGGGACGGGTTCTTGAAGTACAAAATAGTACATCGCAAGTGCTTCTTTTTTCGACCCCTAAAACAAATATTGACGCAGTAATTTCTCGTACAGGGGAGTCGGTACATCTTGAAGGAAGCGGTGGAGGAAATTTTGTTCTGGTTTTACCCCGTTCCTTCGATATTGTAGTTGGTGACATACTCGTTTCGCCAACAGGAGATACACTTATTATTGGGGAAGTGATGCATATCAATTCTGACCCAAGCTCTTCGTTTCAAGTGGCGCTTTTGAAGAGCCCTCTCAATATAAACTCTCTACGATGGGTACTACTTTCTCCCTCATTCAATGAAGAATAATATTTTTTTTCGGCTTGGAATTTTTGTAGGACTTTTGCTCTCCTTACTTCTTTTGCCATGGTGGGTAACTCTTATTCTTTCCTGCGCAGCTCTTGTTCGTTTTTCTTCTTATTATGA